>CALXBT010000033.1 GCA_944386585.1 uncultured Clostridia bacterium
GGCAGAAAACAGGAGTGAAAGGGGAAACGGCTGATGAAAACAATAGAACGGGAAGCTTATCAAAGAGTTGAGGCGGCAAGAGCTAAAGGAAGGCCGACTGGAAGCGATTATATTAACAATTTAATCAGTAATTTTACGGAATTTCACGGAGATCGCCGGTTTGGCGATGATAAAGCAGTTATAGCAGGAATCGGACGCTTAAAAAATATGCCCGTAACAGTCGTTGCTATTGATAAGGGGCATACAACAAAGGAAAAGGTTGTGCGGAATTTTGGTTCCCCGCATCCCGAAGGATACCGTAAGGCACTGCGCCAGATGAAGCTGGCGGAGAAATTCCACCGGCCAGTGCTTTGCATTGTTGATACTTCAGGTGCGTATCCTGGTATCGGTGCAGAGGAGCGAGGACAGAGCCAGGCAATTGCCGAGAATCTCATGGAAATGATGACGCTGAAAACGCCGATTGTGAGCTTATTTGTAGGAGAAGGAGGCAGCGGGGGTGCGCTTGCACTTGCAGTTGCCGATACTGTGTATATGATGGAAAATGCTGTCTATTCAGTAATTTCACCTGAGGGTTGTGCCAGCATTCTCTGGAAGGATGCCAAAAAAATGAAAGAGGCGGCCGAATGTCTTAAGATGACGGCCCACGATCTTCTTGCGCTTGGTGTTACGGAAAAGGTGATTCCGGAGCCGGAAAACTTTCGTGAGGGAATGCGGCAGGTAAAACAGGTCTATTATCGGCTGGAGGATATCCTATATACAGAAATCAGGCGGCTTTCCGGTCTTGGAAAGGAAGAACTTCTGGAGCAGCGTTATCAGCGATTCCGAAAATTCGGCGTTTTTGAGGGAAATTCTCCTGCTAAAGAAATTTGATGTTTGAAACGAAAAAAGTCGATACAAGATAAGCTAAGCCTGCGATAACGCAGGTGAAAGCGATAACTTTTGATTTGACCTTCGATTCTTTTTCAAACACGGCGGATGAGATAATCCAAGCCAATACCAGCGCAATCAGGGCAATCAGTGTCATTTGATTGATGATGCCGGCATAGCCGCCGATGACAAAACAGAGGATATAGCAAAGAATCGTGAGAACGGCTACCGTCAGAATATATTTCAGCGCGCCTCCGTGTCTGAATATTACCGGAATGAGCAGCGCGGCCCAAATGATTCCGATCAGAAGACACTTTAAAATTTGAATCAGTAATAACATGTGAAGACCTCTCCTTGCTGTTTGTTTTGGGTAAAATGTTTGTCAGGCGTCAAAAGTCTGACAGGCATAAAAATATTATAGTGAATTTCAGTCAATTTTTCAACAGGAATCTGTGTGCGGAATTGACGGAGGAATCGATACTGTGTATAATAATGGAAACAGGAAAAGGAAAATATCCAAGAAAAAGGAGAGAAAATGGCACAGCTATATTACAGATACAGTACGATGAATGCCGGAAAATCCATTGAGGTAATCAAAGTAGCGCATAATTATGAAGAACGAAACAAGCGGGTGTTGACGCTTGTTCCGTCGATCGATGACCGCTATGGAATTGGTGTTATAACCTCAAGGATTGGAATTCAGAGGGAGGCGACTGTTATCAATGAAGATACGAATATTCTGCAGCTTTTTATGCGGGAAAACGCTAAAACGCCGATTGACTGTGTACTGATTGATGAATGTCAGTTTCTCAAAAAGCATCATGTGCAGGAACTGGTTGAAATCGTGGACAGTCTTGGAGTGCCGGTGCTGGCCTATGGATTAAAAAATGATTTTCGCAACGAACTGTTTGAAGGCTCTTACTACATGCTGGTATATGCCGATAAGATTGAAGAGATTAAGACGATTTGCTGGTGCGGAAGAAAAGCCACGATGGTAGCAAGAGTAGTGGACGGTAAGTTTGTGAAACAGGGAGAGCAGATCATGGTAGGAGGCAACGACATGTATGTGTCTCTTTGCCGCAAGCATTATAATGACGGAAGAATCGGACCTGATGCAGAGTAAAGAACGACGGAAAACGCGAATTTGAATCATGCAGGCGGCAGAGAAAATCAGGATGCTTTTATCATAGCAGAAAAGAACAATACCTTGAATCTTAGATTCAAGGTATTTATTTTTACTTTTTAAACAGCAGAGCCGTTTTACGATCCTGCCGCTTTTTTTGAAAAGGACTTTTCCTGTCAGTCGGCATCCTGTCCCTGATAAAAGCCGCGCGTATTCATTTTCTGATGAATGGTATTGAGAATCGTGCGTTTTTGATAGCTCCATTCCGGTGCAATTAGAAGCGGGCGCGGAGCATCTGCCGACATGCGGTGTATTGTAATATCCTTGGGAATGATACGGAGTGCGTCAACGATTAGATCTGTATATTCGTCAATGGTAGAAAAAGGTACATAGTCAGGACAGAGAAACTCCATCTGAGACCCGCGCACGATATTCAGCATATGAAGTTTAATTCCAAATAGATGGGAGCTGCCGGTTTCCAGATTGAGCGGAAGCCTGCGGCAGACATGGCGCACGGAAGCAAGCATCTCTTCACGGGTTTCGGCAATGACGATAGAAGAATCGGTACCGAATTTTTCAATACGCTTTGGAAGTCCGAAAATGAGATGCGTTACAGTGCGGATACCGAGTTTTGCAAGACGCTCGACTGCCTCGTCATAGACAGCAAGAGAATGACAGCGATTGATTGTTCTGCCAGTCTCCTCATGAATGCTCTGGAGACCAAGTTCTACCCACAGAAAGGTTTTTTTAGAAAGCTCACTTAGTAACTCATAAATTTCATCGTCCAGACAATCCGGTCTTGTAGCAATTGCAAGCCCGATGATTTCCGGTGTTACCGGTGCAGAAGCTGTCAGCGGAGGATGCGAGAGAAGGTGTGAAGTTTTCTGTTCCGCTTCTTTGAGACTGCTTTCTTTCTGTTTGTTTTTTTCTGCATCGCCTAAGGCGCAGCTGCCGTGTTCTGCGTTTCTGTCTTTTCCGTAATATAGCGCGGCTGTAAATTTTTCCCGCAGATCGGAAGCAGGCGCATAGGTGTTGGTGTGATTCTGAAAATAAGCGATGTATTTGGCGTGCGGCCATTTTGGCGACAAAAGCGCAATCTGGGACGGAATACTGCCGGCAAAATCTCCGCTTCCATCGGCGGAGCAAAAAATACAGCCTCCGGTGCCTTTGCTGCCGTCGCGGTTCGGACAGGTGAAATTACCGTCAAGGGACAGTTTTACAACTTTGCAGCCAAACTGTTTTTTGAGATATTGCCCGATGGTGTTGATACGCTCGGGTTTTGTGAATTCCTGTGATTTTACTCTTTCGGTTTTCATTGAATTGTGCTCCTTGCTTTTGTATCGCAGGCTGATTTTCTATGTTTTAAAAATCAGGCTTTTTTCATTTTAACATACCGGATATGATTTTACAATTGACGCAATATTCGGAAATATATATACTATAAAATAAGGAGGGACTCGTATGGACAGAATTCTTGAAGATGTAAAAAAATATAAAGAGTATATGGTTGAAATGCGCCGCTATTTTCATCGGCATCCGGAGCTTTCAGGACAGGAGCTAAAGACGATCGAGCGCATTTCACAGGAGCTCGGTGAAATGGGGATTGAGCATCAGGTAATCGAAGACGGCGGAATTTTAGCGGAAATACGAGGCAGCGCAAGCGGCAAAACGGTTTTGCTTCGGGCTGATGTTGACGCACTTCCCGTACAGGAATCGGAGTGCAATCTTGCCGGGCCAAAGGCGGTAGTATCGGAAAATAAAAATGCTGCTCATCTCTGCGGACATGATGCGCACACAGCTATGCTGCTGGGTGCAGCAAAGGTGCTGCAAGAGAGACGAGAGGAGTTTCCGGGCCGGGTGCTGCTTGTATTTGAAAGAGGAGAGGAAGCAACTTATAATCTTGTACATATTATGAAATATATTCAGGAGCATAATATTGAAATTGATACAGGCTTTGGCTGCCATGTAGCAAATTTTCTGGAAACGGGAAAGACGGCAGTACAAATTGGACCGGCTTTTGCCGGATATCTGAGTTTTACGGTGAGGATTATAGGGACGGGAGGGCATGGTTCGCGGCCGGATGAGGCAAGAAACCCAATCGATTGTTTTGCAGCGATTGCAGGAGAAATCAATTGCTATCGTACAAAATACATCTCTCCATTTGAACCATTCTCTATTTCAATCGGTTCTGTACATGGAGGCAGTGCGGAGAATATTATACCGGGAGAGGTTGTTTTTAGCGGCTCGTGCCGAATTTTCAACATTGAGACTGCCGATATGATCGCAGAGCGCCTGCGTGCGACAGTAAAGAATATGTGCGCCGAATTTGAATGTACATCAGAGATTGAAATTCCGCCGATTATGGTCCCTGTTATCAATCACAGGGACTGTGCCGAACTGGCCAAAAGAGCGATTGAGAATGCCGTCGGCAGTAAGCATATGGTCGATTCGGAAGCATGGATGGGAAGTGAGAGCTTTTCTATGATTTCGAGTCTATGGCCGAGTGTATTCATTTCTCTTGGGATTAAGAACGACAAAAAAGGAACAGGGGCTCCTCATCATAACAGCATGTTTGATATAGATGAGGAAGCGCTTCCAATTGGTGCAGCGGCGCATGTTGCATATGCTACCGCTTTTTTAAGCAGTAGCCTTGACCCCAAAGAGGACCGGTATGCGGGGACGATCGAGGAGTTTCACAGAAGTCTTCAGATGGATTTCGGAGTGTTTGACTGATATTTTAACGAGCGATAAAGATAATCGGTACGATATATTGCAGAAAATCTGAATCGTACAACAGAAGTTGTGAATATAGAAATTATCTTTTATCTCATTGATTGGCGGCAGGGAAAATCTCTGCCGCTTTTCTATTTTAAAAAGTTCAAATAGAATAACTTGATATTAGATTTAAACAAAACTATAATATATGTACAAATTTTCTAAAAAGAAAAGTTGCGGTATTTATCGCTGTCTAAGTTTGGACTAAGTTATAAGCAGTACAATATAATTGAGGTGATGTCTAATGAAGCTTTTATATGCGGAAGATGAAATCAGTATGTCGGAAGCAGTAGTTGATATATTGACATATCATAAATATAATGTTGATGCGGTGTACGATGGTGAAAATGCTTTAGCCTATGCTGAAGCCGAGCAATATGACGGCATTATTCTTGATATAATGATGCCGAAATTGAGTGGACTTGAGGTGCTTGAACAGCTGCGAAAAAAAGGAAATAATACACCGATTCTTTTGCTTACGGCAAAAGTAGAAATTGAGGATAGAATACAAGGCTTAGATATGGGGGCAGACGATTATCTGCCAAAACCTTTTGCTATGGGTGAACTGCTTGCTCGTGTTCGTGCGATGCTTCGGCGCAAAGAAAATTTTACGCCTGATATTTTGAAGATCGGCAATCTCACCTTAAATATGCAAAGCTACGAATTAAGCTGTAACGGTCAGTCTTTTGTGTTACCAAAATTAGAATACCAGCTTATCGAGCTTTTAATGTTGAATAAGGGAATTTATCTCTCCACTGAAGATTTACTCACAAAAGTATGGGGATATGATACCGATGCAGAACTCGGAACGGTTTGGGTATATATTTCCTATCTTCGCAAACGACTGACAGATCTTTCTGCTAATGTTGTGATACGGGCAAAACGAAATGTGGGATATACTTTGGAGGTGGAGGAATGATAAACGTGCTTCAAAGGAAATTTGTATTTACTGCTATGATTGCTGTTTCTATCCTGCTTTTTATTTTGCTTGGGACACTTAATGTTGTAAACATTGTAATGGTTAGAACCGAAACAGACAAAACTTTGGCTATGATTTCCGAAGCAGACGGCAATTTTGACCGCATTCAGCCGCTTCCGAGTTCTGCACCGCCGTCCGATTTTAGAATAGAACCTAAAGATAAAAGAGATAAATTTTTATCTTCCAATTTTTTTATTGTTAGGTTAAATGAAAACGGACAGGTTGTTTTTACCGATGTGAGCCGCACTTCTTTAGTTGATGAAGTCGGTGCAGAAGAGCTTGCTTTAGAAGTTCTTGATGAAGGGACAAGTGCGGGAAAGGTAGGAAAATACCGATACCAAATCAGCAATTCCCGTATAGGCAATGAAACTACCATCGTTTTTCTTGACACTTCTGAAGAGATACTTTCTTATGTAAGAGTTCTGTTTCTGTCGGGCGCAATAGGTATTGTTTGTTGGATTCTTATGTTGTTTATGGTTGTGTTTCTCTCCAGAAAAGCTATTCGTCCGATTGCAGAGAACATCGAAAGACAAAAACAATTTGTTACAAATGCAGGCCATGAAATTAAAACTCCCCTTGCTATTATTCTTGCGAATACCGAAGCTATGGAGCTTTATAATGGCAAAAACAAATGGATTAAGAATATCAGAGAACAAACGGTGAGATTGAACGGTTTAATGAAAAATCTACTTCTTCTTGCAAAGATGGATGAAGGTACTGCGGAAATTATTAAAACAGAAATTTCTTTCAGTGAGTTGGTAGCTGAAAGTACACAAGCTTTTGCAGAACCTTTTAATCTTAGAAATATAACATTACAGGTGGAAATCCAACCTGATATTGTGGTTAAAGCAAATAAGGATCAGTTATTACAACTCATTTCTATACTGCTTGATAATGCTTTGAAATATACAAATGACAGCGGAACGATAATTGTCAGCTTGCAAAAGAGCGATAAGCGTATTAAATTGCTGATAAAAAACAGCTGCGAAAAACTACCGGATACACCTCCCGATAAATTGTTTGACCGTTTCTGTCGGGACGACAAGGCTCGTACACAGAAAACAGGCGGTTATGGTATTGGATTATCAGTAGCAAGGGCTATTACTGAAGCAAACAATGGAAGTATTACCGCCGAGTATGAAAATCCGAATTTTGTGTCCTTTACGGTTAGTTTATAATGGAATCATTCTATCAGAAAGACTTCTTGAAACATCATCGAGGGGTCTTTTTTGTTTGTAAAAACATAGTTAAATCTAAGTTAAATCTAAGGTTACCCTTTTATAATAAGCCAAGCAGATCAAGAAAGGGGTGAAAAAAATGAAATTTCGTCACGAGTGGAAACACGAAATAAACCATTCCGATATGCTTGCACTTCGCTCAAGATTGCAGGCGGTTATGGTGATGGACTCACACGCTGTTAACGGAAAATACGAAATACGCAGCTTGTATTTTGATAACTTACAGGATAAGGCGTTGTTAGAAAAAATAAACGGCGTGAATATGCGTGAAAAATTTCGAGTTCGATATTACAACGGCGATACATCGTTTATCTTGCTTGAAAAGAAAAGTAAGATAAACGGTCTGTGCCGCAAAGAACATACACAGCTATCTGAAGACGAGACACAGGCAATTTCAGATTGCAATATGGATATGCTCAGAAAAAGCGTAAAGCCGTTGGTACGGGAGCTGTATCTAAAAATGCAAACGCAGGGATTACAGCCCAAAACGATTGTTGATTACACAAGAGAAGCGTTTGTTTATACCCCCGGCAATGTGCGTGTTACTTTGGATTACAACATACGCACAGGAATTACGGGAACAGACTTTTTGAAGAATGATTGTGTTACGATTCCCGCAGGAAATGCACCTGTGATCCTTGAAGTGAAGTGGGATGAATTTTTACCCTCAATCATTCGTGATATTGTTCAGTTAAACGGCAGACACAGTTCGGCATTTTCCAAATATGCCGCCTGCCGAATCTATGGTTAATCAGAAAAATTATATCTAAAGGAGTATTATACTATGACATTTCAAGACATTTTTAAATCAAGTTTTTTGGAGAATATCTCCAGCGTAACAATATTAGATATGGTCATCGCATTGACACTGGCTTTTGGTATCGGGATGTTTATCTTTTTGATTTACAAAAAGACTTTTTCGGGTGTGATGTATTCGTCCTCATTCGGCGTTACTCTTGTTGCACTTACGATGATTTCCACCCTCGTTATATTAGCAGTAACATCGAATGTTGTGCTTTCACTGGGTATGGTCGGTGCATTGTCTATCGTTCGTTTCCGTACTGCCATTAAAGAACCTCTTGATATTGCGTTCCTGTTTTGGTCGATTGCAGTCGGCATTGTTTTAGCGGCAGGAATGATTCCGCTTGCTGTATTCGGCAGCGTTGTCATCGGTGCTGTACTTTTGATATTTGCAAACAAAAAATCTCATCTTAACCCTTACATTGTTGTTATTCGCTGTGAAAATCACGACAGCGAAGTGAAAGCTATGGAATTTTTGAAGAAACAGACAGGACGCTGTGTTATAAAAAGCAAAACCGCACAAAAAGGTTTTGTTGAATTGAATGCAGAAATTCGTATGAAAGAAGATAATACCGATTTTATCAATATTCTTTCAGAGATGAGCGGTGTAAATAGTGCAGTTCTTGTAAGCTATAACGGCGATTATATGGGATAATGGAGGCATACTATGTTAACGCACAAATATATTGATAAAATTTGCTGCATCGCTGCTATTCTTTCCTTAATTGTCACGATTCTTTTTATGAATGCCGAATCTTTTGGAGTCGCAGAGGCTTCAAAAATAAAAGGTTATGAAGCCCGCCTTTTTGATGCATCGACTGTTCATACAATTGATATTGTTATGGACGATTGGGACAGTTTTATTGATACCTGTACAAATGAGGAGTATGCTCTTTGTTCTGTGGTTATTGATAATGAAGTCTATAAAAATGTAGCCATTCGTGCAAAGGGAAATACCTCTTTAACACAAGTGGATCGCTATGGGAATGACCGTTACAGTTTCAAAATTGAATTTGACCACTATGACAGCACAAAGAGTTACTATGGTCTTGACAAATTAAGTTTGAATAACATCATACAGGATAATACCTATATGAAAGATTTTCTTACTTATCAGATGATGCAAAAGTTTGGTGCGGACGCACCGCTTTGCAGTTATGCCAATATTACTGTAAACGGTGAGGACTGGGGTTTGTATTTGGCAGTAGAAAGCATTGAGGAAGCGTTCCTTGAACGAAATTACGGCAGCGATTACGGTGAACTATACAAACCCGACAGCACGAATATGGGCGGCGGCCGCGGTAATGGCGATAAATTTGATATGGCGGATTGGACTGCTAAGCTGAACGAAGAAACCATATCGGAAATGAAAAACACTTTGGAAAAGACGGACGATGCACAGCTTACAGAAATGTTAGAAAAGCTCGGATATTCAAGTCTTGACGATTTACTATCTGCATTGGAAAATGCAGATAGTATTGAAGAAGTTTTGAATGGTGTAGATATTAGGGAACTGCTCACAGGAAAAGGCAATCAAATGAGCAATCCGATGGACGGAGGAATGGAACCGCCAAATGGTAAACGCCCGACAGACAGCGATTTTCAAGGTGGAGAAGTGTCCAATCGAGGCGGAATAGGTGCCGGAATGGGCAGCGATGATGTAAAACTTATCTACTCTGATGATGAGTATGACAGTTATACAAATATTTTTGATAATGCCAAGACTGATATTACCGATGCAGATAAGGATCGTCTTATTGCGTCATTGAAACAGCTTAATAACAATGAAAATATCGATGAGGTTGTCAATATTGATGAAGTCATTCGATATTTTGTAGTCCATAATTTCGTCTGCAATTTTGACAGCTACACGGGATCTATGATTCATAATTACTACCTTTATGAAGAAGAAGGACAGCTTTCTATGATACCTTGGGATTACAACCTTGCTTTTGGCGGATTTCAAGGTGTAAGTAATGCAACTTCGCTTGTTAACTACCCGATAGATTCGCCTGTTTCGGGCGGAACAGTGGATTCCAGACCGATGCTTGCTTGGATTTTCAGCAATGAAGAATATACACAGCTGTATCATCAATATTTTGCTGAATTTATTAGGACTTACTTTGACAGCGGATATTTTTCAGAAATGATTGATTCTGTTAGGGAAATGATTGCACCTTTCGTAGAAAATGATGCAACTAAATTCTGCACCTATGAGGAATTCCAAACAGGCGTTGATACTCTAAAAGAGTTTTGCTTACTTCGTGCAGAAAGCGTAAGCGGGCAGCTTAACGGTACGATTGCTTCTACTTCTGACGGACAGACGCAGAATAGCAGTTCATTGATTGATGCTTCCACGCTCAACATTTCAGATATGGGTTCTATGGGAAATGACAAAAGCGGCGGAATGGATAAGCCGAATATTCAAAATGATGCACGGGATAAAATTTCTCAAAATACCTTTGATGAGCAGAGTGATACAGCGCAGCCAATCGTGCCAAATGGAGAACACCCACCTGACCCATCACGAAATAATGAAGTTAAATCTGTTTTAAACACTGAACAAGGCGAAGCGGGCTTGGCTAATACTCAAATGATTAGCATAGAGTCATGGGCAATGATTAGTGTATCGTGTTTAGTGCTGATAGCGGCGATTTTAATTATAGTGCGTTATAAAAAGCGTGCATGATAGTAAGGTGTGCAAATAGATGCAAAGAAACTGAAAACCGAAAACTGTTTGAAAATACGCACCCTGCAATCGAAGATAAGAATAGATTACTTCGGCTAAAGCCTGTCCTTTTTTACATTTTGTAAATTTTCATTTCCTTTGAGCTTTGTTGCGTGAGATATGGATTTGCAAACTGATATTTTTGTGGTATAATAATTTGTTATTATATATCCTTTTATAGGGGAAGAGGAAAATGACATCAGGAAAAGAAAAATATAACAGTATCAGGATAGAGAAAAGCGGGGAAAAAACAGAAGCGGCAACAGAAAAAAACTGTTTTGCGGGCGGAAGCGCTGGTACGGCTGAAAAGTGTAATCTTGAAAACTGCATGCTCTGCTGTTCACTTGACAGGCCGGAAACAAAAAAGACAAGGCTTCTTCTTCATAGCTGCTGCGGGCCGTGCAGTACTTCGGTCATTGAGCGGCTGGCCTGTACTTATCAGATCACCGTATTCTTTTATAATCCGAATATACACGATACAGAGGAATACGAAAAACGCAAGAAAACTCAGATACAGTTTTTAAATCAATTAAACAGCAGCAATCTTTATGAAGATAAGATTGACTTTATAGAAGGGGAATACGATCCTGAATCGTTTTTTGAGGTGAGCCGAGGCTTGGAAGAGGAACGAGAAGGCGGGGCAAGATGCGAAAAATGCTTTTTTCTGCGGCTGGAACGCACAGCAGTAAAAGCGAAAACGCATGGCTTTGATACTTTCGCGACAACTCTTACCGTAAGCCCTTATAAGAATTACACCTTGATTGCGGAGATCGGCCGCAGACTGGCATTTCAATATGGACTCAGTTATCTTGATATTGATTTCAAGAAGAAAGACGGTTATCGAAGGAGTATAGAACTTTCAAAGCAGTATGGTCTTTACAGACAGCATTACTGCGGATGTCTGTTTTCGATGCCGAAGACGGAAGGATGCTGATCCGGATGCAGATGTGGTGTTTTATACTGTAGATGAAATAAAGAATTTTGAAAGGAGCAAGGAGGATAGAATATGCCAAGACTAATGACACCAAAAGGCTATGAGCCAGTGATAGATTATATGGAGAGCCAGCGGGCAATCAAGAAAATTAAAGATTTTTTTCAGCAAGAGCTGGCTTACGGACTTTCACTGAGAAGAGTATCGGCGCCGCTTTTTGTTACGCCGGAAAGCGGATTGAACGATAACTTGAATGGAATAGAAAGGACCGTCAATTTTACGATTAAGGACATGGATGAGGCTCCGGTAGAGGTAGTGCAGTCGCTGGCAAAATGGAAGAGAATGGCGCTTGGCAGATACCAGATTCCGGCGGGGCATGGAATTTACACAGACATGAATGCAATTAGAAGAGATGAGGAGCTTGATAATCTACATTCTCTTTATGTAGACCAGTGGGACTGGGAAAAAGTGATTACAAAGGAGCAGCGTACAGAGGCTTATTTGGAAGAAACAGTAGTAACGATTTACAATGCGCTCAAGAACCTTGGAGACTATGTCAACCGGCTGTATCGGGATTTAAAGACGGAACTGCCAAATGAGATTTTTTTCATTACTTCGCAGGAGCTTGAGGACAGATGGCCCTCAGCGTCTCCGAAGGAAAGAGAAAATCTGATTGCAGAGGAAAAGAGAGCTGTGTTTATCAAAAAAATCGGCGGCCGGCTAAAATCAGGGGAGAAGCATGACGGCAGGGCGCCGGACTATGATGACTGGGAATTAAACGGCGATATTATTCTTTGGAATGATATTTTGGAAAGTGCTTTTGAAATTTCATCGATGGGCGTGCGGGTTGATGAAGAAGCGATGGACCGGCAGCTTTCTCTTGCCGGCGCGGATGAAAGACGCGAATATGCTTTTCATAAAGCGGTCTTAAATGGAGAGCTTCCGTATTCTATTGGCGGCGGGATCGGTCAGAGCCGGCTCTGCATGTATTTTCTCCGAAAAGCGCATATTGGAGAAGTGCAGGTCTCAGTATGGCCGCAGGAAATGATTAAGGAATGTGAAAAGAAAAACATTTTCCTGTTATAGCGGTTGCACTGAGAAATGAAATATATAGATGTTATTGTTGACAATAAAAGCAGTTATACTGACAGCTTTTTTACATATGCCTGTAGCTTTGACGAGGTGCAGGAGGGTCAGAAGGTTTTTGTACCTTTTGGAAAAGGCGACAAAGTACGGGAAGCCTATGTCTTTCGCGTAAGAGATACGCTGGAAAAGGAACTGAAACAGCTAAAATGCGTCGAAGCAGTAGCGCCTGATGTTTGTCTTACGAAAGAGATGCTTGATACTGCACTTTTCATGACGCGGCGCTATCTCTGCAAAACAATCGATGCAGTAAAATGCTTTACACCTGTAGGAAGTCCCTCAAAGCGGGGCAGCAAACGCATTCCGTATAGAGAACTGCAGAGCGAACTCGGTGCTCAGGCGGAGCAGGAAAAAGGAAAGCCGGAGCCGGCAGCAGAAAAAAAGGAGCAGGCTGTAAACCGCATAAAATGTCTGACAGAAGAACAGACAGCGGCAGTGGCAGAATTTCAGCCATATCTTGAGCAGAAAAAGCATGGCCTGTTTCTGCTTCACGGGGTTACAGGAAGCGGAAAGACGGAAGTCTATATGCGGGTGATTGAAGAATGTATTTTACGAGGCAGGACTGCAATCATGCTGGTGCCGGAAATCTCGCTGACAAAACAGATCGTCGAGCGTTTTTTCAGCCGATTTGGGGCGGAAAATGTTGCGGTTCTTCACAGCAGACTTGGACTGGGAGAACGATACGATGAATGGATGCGGATTCGGCGGGGAGAAGTTAAGATTGTAATTGGCGCGCGGTCAGCGGTCTTTGCACCGCTGACAGATATCGGCGCGGTGATTCTTGATGAAGAACACGAAAGTTCTTATAAGTCAGATATGTCGCCCAAATATGATACAATGGAGATTGCCATTAAAAGAAGCAAAGCATATGACGGAATTCTCATTGCCGGCAGTGCAACACCTTCCGTCAGCACTTACTTTCGCATGGAGGAAGGAATCTATCACATAATCAACATGAAAGAAAGGTATAATAAGGTAGAGCTTCCTTTGGTAGAAACAGTCGATATGAGAAGCGAGCTTGTAGCAGGAAATCGCTCGATTTTCAGCGAAGCACTGTACCGTGAAGCGGGGGCATGTCTGGAGGCGGGAAAACAAGTGATTTTGTTTCTCAACCGCAGAGGATATTCGACATTTCTTTCTTGCCGGGAGTGCGGTTATGTGATGAGATGCCCGGAATGCGGCATTGCAATGGTGTATCACAAACAGGAGAATGCAGCTTTTTGTCATTACTGCGGCAGAAAGGAGCCGATTCCTAAGACTTGTCCGGAGTGCGGCAGCAAATATATTAAATATTTCGGGACTGGTACGGAAAAGCTGGAGGAGGAAACAGCGAGGCTTTTTCCGACGGCGAAAATTGCAAGACTGGATTTGGATACCGTTAGGCATAAGGGCAGTGCGGACAGGATTATCAATGCCTTTCAGAAAGGCAAAACGGATATTTTGATTGGAACGCAGCTGGTGGCCAAGGGCCTTGACTTTGAAAATGTAGGGCTGGTTGGCATTATTTCTGCCGATGTTTCGCTGAATATTCCGGATTTTCGTTCATCGGAAAAAACATTTCAGCTGATTACGCAGGCAGCCGGCAGAGCAGGACGCGGCCGAGAACGCGGCCGGGTTATTGTGCAGACCTATTCGCCCGAACATTATGCGGTCCGCGCCGCCGTTTCTCACAATTATGAGCAGTTTTACCGTACAGAAATCAAGCTGCGAAAGATGCTTGGCTATCCGCCGTATGCCGATTTAATAC
>CALXBT010000034.1 GCA_944386585.1 uncultured Clostridia bacterium
TATTGGCGATACAATAAAATATTTGAGAAAAGAAAAGGATATTACACAGGATGAACTAGCGGATATTCTCGGTGTCTCGTATCAGTCGGTATCGCGTTGGGAAACGGGAACGTGTTATCCGGATACGGAATTGCTTCCCGCGATTTCGGATTTTTTCGGTGTGACCATAGATAAACTTCTCGGAGTCAATGAAAACATTGAGCGGGAAAAGGTTGCTCAATATCTGTCCCGTTTTCAGGAAGCAATCAGTCAAGGTAAGGTTTATGACTGCATTGCCATTGCGCGAGAGGGCGTTGCAGAATACCCGAATAACTTTGCGTTATTGAATAAATTGATGTACGCATTATTTGTTGCGGGAGATGATGATGGCAACATTCCCGAATGGAAAGAAAACAAGGAAAAGTACGATGCGGAAATTACCACCTTGGGTGAAAGAATGATGAAATATTGTCCGGACCAGGATATTCGTCTTGAGGCAACCGCCAGACTTGCTTTCAATCACTGTGAAATGGGAAGAAAGGAAATTGGCAGAACCATTTATGAATCCTTGCCGTCGGCTGAATTATGCAAAGAAAATCAAATGTGGTGGAGTTTGGCTGATAACGAAAAACTTCCTTTTTTAAGAAATAAGATAAAGCAAGACTACGAAGCGTTAAAAAGCTCTATCTGGTTGTTGGCAAATTCCGGTTGTATTTCGGATGAGCAGTCCATTATTGCAATAAAAAAGGTATTTGAGCTTGAAAAAATTGCGTATGACAACACCATCACGCCGGATGATTGGGGTGCGGCAAAGCTGCAATTGGATATTGCGAAACTATATGTAAGACTCGGTAATATTTCAGAGGCTGTTGAACATCTAAAAATCGGAGCAACAGCAGCCAAAGCGTTTGACAAACGCCCTGAAGAGCAATTCTTTTCCAGTATATTACTCGGCAATATGACTGAAAAGAAAATTGATTTTGAAACATCAGACACAAGAACACTTTGCGAGATTATGCGCGATAAATGGCTGTCATCTCCGGAGTTTGATCAACTTCGCAATACGGATGAATTCCAAGAAATCGTAAACATTCTGTGCTGATCCACGAGAGTTCAAATCCCACCAGCGAAATCGCAAAAATATCTTTTTCATGTGGCTTAGACAAAAACACAGCATCCACTTTTGTGGGTGCTGTGTTTTCTATTTGGTAGTGATTCGAACTCTGAGAGTGGGAGCAGAGTTAAGAAAACGTACTTGCGGCACGTTTTAGTTGCGAAGTCCGAAGCTGCTATGCTGTAAGGAAAGACAACGCAAGGCAAAGTCGCAACACTGCAATCCCTCCGGCGCTCCACGAAAGAAACTTTTTTTGTCTACCAGACAAGAGTGGTTTCTTCTTGCGTTTTCAACCTCTGACAGCCAAAGTGGTTGCCGTTTTTCCTTTCGCTCATAAAATGACAGTAGAATATAGCAAGAAAATGTGATAAAATATAATCAACTGATAAATTTAATTTTACGAGGGTGATAAAATGATTTTACACTGTATGAAAAAATCGACTTGGGAAGAAAGAAAAAATAAGGAACAATGGGGTGAGCGAAATATAGAAGCGGAAGGCTTTATTCATTGCTCAACAATCGAGTATTTTTGGCGTGTGGCTCCGAATTTTAAAAACGTTCAGGAAGAATTGGTACTGATTTGTATTGATGAAAATGCATTAAAATCAGAAGTCCGTTATGAAGATGGGGATAATTGCGGCCGATTTTATCCGCATGTATATGGTTTGATTAATAATAATGCTGTCGTAGATGTGCTTCCATTTTTAAAAGACGAAAGCGGTAATTACATTAAAAATGCAGAATTTGTTGATATAGCGGATAGATAAATTAAAGCACCATTGAAATCTGAACCCCTATGATTTAGACACCAATGGTGTTTTTTATATCAAATTCAGTATTCACACACGTTTGCGGGTTTGTCGTTTTCCAATGTCTTGTCTAGCACGAGAGTTCAACTCCCACCGCCGAAATCGCAAAAATATCTTTTTTATGTGGCTTAGACAAAAATGCGGCTTAGACCGCGAAAAAAAGCCGCAAGGAAATTTCTTGCGGCTTTTACTTTTTGGGGGTTATTTTGTGGGATTTATAAAATCGTATAAACACCTTGACAACCTTTGTAAAGATATAAACGGTATAGGCATTACCGGTTATATAAATGATATGGAAGACAGACCATCGGCAGAATATCATATTGCCGGATGGAAACAAGACTATCTTAAATTAAAGCATTATCGATACATACGCAATCAGATTGCCCATGAAAACTATGCAGAAGAAGAAAATATGTCTTCTCCGGAGGACACCGTATGGCTTGATAATTTTTATAATCGCATTATGAATCAAACCGATCCTTTGGCATTATATTACAAAGAAACTGTCTGTCAACAAGTTAAAAAGCCCGCTCAAACTGTGACGCCTAAAAATGTTTCGGCCGCTTCATCATCTTACCGGAAATATAAAAAGGACAGAAAGCCTGTCGGTTGTGCAGTAATGCTTATAGCAGGGTTAGTAATTATTCTGTCACTGATCGTTCTTTTCTTTTTGTAATCTCATACTTTTCTTTTTTATGTAATTTGTTTTCTTCAAATATTTTCATCAGACTTTTATATGTTTCATTCTGTACCGAAGCGATTTGCTTCGGCGATGAAATGTATGCGATAAATTCGCTTTTGGATATGTACTGCACTGTACGGACAGCAATGCCGTGCAGTGCTTTTTCTTTGATCAGTTTATGAATCCGCTGAGGAGCAAATCCGGCAAGGGATGCTGCCGTTTGTGTAGGCAGAGCTTCCGGAAGCTCTGCCCACTCTTTTTCAAGCCACAGGCGGAAGGCTTTGCTATTTTCCGCAGTCGGCTCAAGATACGGCGGGGTTGGCGCCCGGTCCGGTTAGAAAATTTACCGGAAAGCTCGGCTAAAAAGCCGTCCTCTGTTTCCACACGACACTTAAATCTTTCCGCCTCTTCTCTGCTCACACGGTACTTATGCGTCGCATGTCCTGTGTTTTCGTGCGCGATATAATCATGATCCATCAGATATTTCATTTTCCGGGTAGAGATGTGCAGATACTGCCGCAGTTCACTCCCGCTCATAAAATCTTTTTTCATATTGACTCCTTATGTAACAGGCACTCCGCAGAGTGCCTTTCTTTTTATTCTTTTCCCATACTCAGAATATCCGTCATGATATCTGCGCTCGCCTGTTTGCTCGCTTTATCCAGGTGCGCATAGATATTGCTGGTGGTGGCAAGGTCAGAGTGTCCAAGGAAGTTTGACACATTGATCAGCGGCACGTTCTGGCTGATGAGAAGGCTCGCAAAAGTGTGTCTTAAGTCATGGAAGCGTATATGCCGCAGGCCGTATTTCTTTAACAGGTCACTGAAGTGCTGTGTCACATAGCTCGGTCGGATCAGCTCACCCAGTTCATTGACGCAGACGAAGTCGTCATATTTTCGGTTGTAGCTTCCCTTAAACAGCCTGCGGTACATGTCCTGCTTCTCTTTTTCTTCCGTCAGCATCTCATACACCGGATCGGGCAGAGGCAGTGTGCGCCTGCTGGGGTTGTTTTTCATTTCTTCCTCGGGCCGGACGATAACCTTGCCGTTTTCTTTGTACTCCACAATTTTAGTATCCAGCAGGACCGTCTTCTTCTCCCAGTCGATCCGCGACCAGCGAATCCCCAGTGCTTCGCTTCTCCGCAGTCCCATACCGCCTGCAAGAAGAATTGCCGGATAGATCACATCTGTCCGCGTCAGTTCCAGCAGAGTTACAAGCTCTTCCTTACTGTAATTTGCGCCGTGGAATTTATTTTTTTTCGGACGGTCAATGCGATCAAATGGATTGACATCAATCATTCCGTCCTTGAACGCCTGCTTAAACGCGCGGTGCAGAATGGCGTGATAGTGGATTACCGTGTTGGAAACCACACCGTCTGCATAGAGAGTTTCATAAAAATCTTCTACATTTTTCACGGTGATGTTTCCAACTGTCAGATGGCTTCGGGCAGAAAAATACCGCCGAATCTTACCGTAAATCATGGAATGGTAACTTTCGACGGTGTTCTTCTGCAGATTCTGCTGTATCTTTTTGAGATAGCCGCACATATATTCAA
>CALXBT010000035.1 GCA_944386585.1 uncultured Clostridia bacterium
CCTGATGCCGTGCAGCTTCCGGGCGTATTTGTGGATTATGTTGTTCATGCAGAGGAGGTGCGCTACTAATGATAAACAAGAGACAGACAATTGCAAAAAATATTGCGAGATATTTTCATGACGGCGATTTCATCAATCTTGGAGTTGGAATTCCGACTCAATCAGCAAATTATATTCCTGAAGGCGTAGAAATTATTATTCACGCAGAGAGCGGCTTTGCAGGACAGGAGAGCGCAATTAAGCTTCCTTGGAACGCCGCTGCTGATGGCAGAGAAAAAACTGAAGCAGAAATGGCAAATCCAAGATGGGCTGACAAGGAAAACGGCTGGAAGACCGGACACAGAGATCTCTGTGATGCAACAGGAGATCTTGCAGTACTGATTCCGGGCGCATGCTGCTTTGACAGTGTTGTTTCTTTTATGATGGCAAGAGGAGGACACCTTGATGCAACAGTGCTTGGAGGCCTTCAGGTAGATGAGGAAGGAAACCTTGCAAACTGGCAGGTACCGGGCAAGAATATTCCTGGTATGGGCGGTGCGATGGACTTGGTAAGCGGTGCAAAAAAAGTAATCGTAGCGATGGAGCACTGTTCTAAGGCAGGTGAGCCGAAGATTCTTAAAAAGTGTACATTCCCTCTTACTGCTGTGAAGTGCGTAAGCGTACTTGTGACAGATCTTTGCATTATCGAATTTATCGACGGCAAATTAACAGTAGTGGCAATGGCTCCTGGCGTAACAAAGGAAGAACTCCAGGCGAAGACAGAAGCAACGCTCCACTTTGCTGATAAGATTGATGTAATGGATATCGTAGAAGACTGATTGCAGAAGCGATACATTGAGAGCGGATTTGTATCCGCTCTCTTTTTTCAGGACTGCCGGCTTGTCCGGCCTGCTAGCAGGAGCTTTATGTTTTTTGATTCCTGCTTATGATAATTACAACGGGCAAAGTAGATAAAAGGAGAAGAAGATATGAATTTCAGAGAAGAATATAACAGCAAACTGCGTACTGCTGATGAAGCGGTCAAAGTGATTAAGAGCGGCGACTGGATCGATTTTTCAATGGCGCTTGGTTTTCCGGTGCTGCTTGATGAAGCGTTGTCAAAGAGAAAAGACGAGCTGGAGGATGTGAAGATTAGAGGGTATCTTGTAATGCAGCCGATTCAGTCTGTTGAATGTGATCCAGAGAGAGAGCATTTTATCTATAACAGCTGGCATTTTTCCGGCTATGAAAGAAAACTTTCTGATAGAGGACTTTGTAATTACATTCCGATGATTTACAGAAATGTAAGCTCTTATTATGAAAAATATCTTGAAGTAAATGTAGCGATGATGGCTGTTCCGCCGATGGATGAACATGGATATTTTAATTTTTCCGTGAACAATGCGACGGCAAGATCAACGCTTGATAAGGCTGATGTGGTGATTCTTGAAATCAATGAAAATCTGCCGCGCGTACTGGGGGGTCAGGACGAATCCATTCATATTTCAGAAGTAGATATGATCGTGGAAGGACCTCATGATGCACTTCCGCAGCTTTCGAGTCCGGAAGCAACCGAGATTGATGAGATTATTGCAAAATGTGTAGTAGAACAGCTTGTGGACGGCTCTACGATTCAGCTGGGAATCGGCGGTATGCCGAATGCGATTGGTCAGATGATTGCAAGATCCGACTTGAAAGATCTTGGCATGCATACGGAAATGCTGGTGGACGCTTATCTTGAAATGTATAAGACGGGCAGAATCACTAATAGAAAGAAATCCATTGATAAAAATAAGGGTGTTTTTGGCTTTGCAATCGGTCAGCAGAGCTTGTATGACTGGGCAGATAACAACCCGGGCCTTGTAACTTATCCGTGTTCTTATGTGAATGATCCAGATGTGATTAAGCGTATTGATAATTTCGTATCGATTAACAATTGTATTGCAGTAGACCTTTATGGGCAGATTTGTGCAGAAAGCGCCGGTACCAGACAGATCAGCGGTACAGGCGGACAGCTTGATTTCTTGACCGGTGCGTATCAGTCTAATGGCGGTAAGGCATTTATTTGCATGACCTCATCCTTTACGGATAAGCAGGGGAATTTACAGTCCAGATTTAAGCCGACTTTTTCCGGCGGTGATATTGTAACGGATCCGAGAAGTCAGGGATTTTATCTTGTGACAGAATACGGTATGGTAAATCTGGCAGGAAGAAGCACTTGGGAAAAGGCGGAATTGCTCATTAGCCTTGCTCATCCGCAGCACAGAGAAGAGCTTATTGCCGCTGCAGAGCAGCAAAAGATTTGGAGAAAATCGAATAAGAGATAAAAGAAGCGGAGAGAAAAAAGGAACAACCGTATGGATCACGGTTTATGTACCCAAAATAGCTGCAATAAAGCATATCGCAGGTTTCATGCGGTATGCTTTTCTTTTGTTTGGCAGCAAGACGCAAAGATGCCGCCTTAATCTTTTAAAAAATAAAAAGCCTGCCTCATAAAAGAGACAGGCGAATTTTTTATAAGGAATCTTTTTTTCTGCAGCAAGCAGGCAGCGGGCGTAATTCTGACAATGCACGCTCTACGCTCCAGTAGAAATTTTCTTTGCCGATAAATTTGTCAAGTTCTGTTCGTTCTATCATGCGGTATGCCTGTGCCGGCAGGCCGCATAAGGCGACATCAATGCCTTTTTCACGAAGAGATGCGATAAGGCTGCGCAGTGTCTGAGCGCAGGAAATGTCGATATTTGAAACACCCCGCATGGAAAGAAGGAGCGTATCTGCACCGCCCAGATGCATCTCAATATCGGCAATGCTCTGTGTATTGGCAAAGATCATAGGTCCTGTGATATAGGCGACCATTGCGTTGCTGTAACGCTTAAGCAGCGCCGGTTCTGTAATATTCAGTTTTGACATATCAACTCTGCCGTAATTGATTTCAATGAACGAAAGCCGTGAAACAAGGAAAATAAGACCGATCAGTACGCCGATGACAATCGCAGCGGTCAGGTCAAACAGAATGGTAGCGAACATAGTAGCAATGAATTCAAGCATAGCGCCTTTAAATTTATGAGTAAAAATAAATCGAATAGACAGCCAGGCATTCATGCGCCAAGCGGTTACCAGCAGGACGCCCGCTAATGCTGACATCGGGATTTGGGACATGACGGGAGCAAGCAGAAACATAGAAATGAGGAGTCCGATTGCGTGGAAAATTCCGGTTAGTCTTGTCTGCGCGCCGGATCGAATGGCAACGCTTGTTCGTGCGATTGCTGCCGTTGCAGGAATTCCGCCGAAAAACGGCAATAGTAGATTGCCGATGCCCTGCGCGACAAGCTCTTGATTGCTGTTTAAGCGGACGCCTGTCATATGAGCAGCGCTGGCTCCGCAGAGAAGGCTTTCGATCATACCAAGAGTTGCGATACTGAAAGCAGGAGCGATGAGTGCTGAGATATTTGAAAAAGTAAGGACTGAAAGTTTCAGACTGTTTTCTGGCAGCAGCGTCTGAGGGATGGCTCCTACTGTCGCTGTGTCAAGATCCGCTAATATAGCAATAGCTGTTGCGATGATTATGCTGAGAAGAGAGGCTGGCACGACAGAATTCCATTTTTTAGGGAATAATATCATAAAGAGAACGACAAAAATTCCGATTCCAACAGAGAAGGGATCAGGAACAAATCCAAGCTCGGTGTAGCTTAGGAGCTTTTGAACAGCTGTTTCGCCTTCGCTGTAAGTACCAAAAAAGTTGTCAATTTGCCCCATTGCGATGATAACGGCAATTCCTGAGGTGAAGCCGGTAATCACGGGGGATGGAATAAAGGCTGTTAATTTTCCGAGATGAAGAATTCCCGCAAGCAAGAGAATAATTCCTGCTAAGAAAGTGGCAATAAAAACACCGTCAAGGCCGTATTTTACGACAAGAGAAGTCAGAATGGCGGCCATAGCGCCAGTTGGACCGGAGATTTGATAATATCCGCCTGCTAATGCGCTCATAATAAGACCTGCGATGATCGCAGTAATCAGTCCAGCAGCGGCGTCGGCACCAGAGCTGACGCCGAATGCCAGTGCAAGAGGCAGTGCCACAGCGGCGACGGTAAGACCGGCTAAAAGGTCTTTTGAAAGCTTGGATGCATTGTATCCTTGAAATTCTTGTTTTAGTTGTTCTTTGAAATCATGCAGCATGATAATTTCCTCCTGATTGCTCTTGCATAGATTGCAGTGAAAATGACCTTTCTATAATAGCAAATAAGTATATTTTTTGCAACAAAAAATAACAAAATGGCACTGAAACAGTGCCGGAATACGAAAATTGGCGAAACCTGTCCGTATTTGACAATCGGAGAGGGATTGACCGTATTTTTGCTGTAGGCTATGATAGAAGAGGTTTTAAAAGCAGAAAGAATGGAGGAAAGCGTTACACCACAGGATCAGAAAAACTGAAATGAAAGGGAGTAAAGGGATTGGAAAAGCGAAGACCGGTCTTTGAAACAGATAGGTGCAGAGGCTGCGGACTTTGTGTGCCTGTCTGTCCGCAGAAAATACTTGCGCTTGATACCGTAAGCGTGAACACAAGAGGGTATCATCCCGTGATGATTACAGACCATACATCTTGCATTGGCTGCGAAAGCTGCCTGCATATCTGTCCGGAGGGTGCGGTGAAAATAGACATGCAGAATTTTCAGCAGAGCTGGAAAGAAGCGTAAAACAGGGAAACGGCAAAGAAAAGCGGAATCTGTTGCCGCCAAAAGCTACAGAGAACGCGCAGCCAGCCTGATTACCAGCATATTGAGAATGCCGGCTAAAGGAACTGCGAGAATCATATAAGCAATTCCACCGTAATAACCCATGACGCTGACCGAAAGCAAAATAAAAAGAGGATGAAGGCCGGTTGTACTTCCTACAATTTTAGGATAAATCAGGTTGCAGTCAATTTGCTGTACGATGAAAAGCACGATGACGGCACCGATTCCAAAACCGATGCCTCCTGTCAGAGTACCGACTGCTAAAGCCGGAATCATGCCGAGTACAGGGCCGAAATACGGAATAATGTTTGTTATACCGGCAAAACAGCCGACAAAAACAGCGAGGGGAAGTCCGTAAAGGGATAATGCAATCGAGGAAAGAAGCGCTACAATGAGCGCATCAATGACCGCGCCGCGTACAAACATAGACAGTACATGGTCGATATCGTGCAGAAATTCTGTCAGTACAGCGTTTTGCTTCTGCGGCAGCAGTAGATGTAAAAATTTTCGCCACAAATGCTGAAAAAAGGATTTATCTTTTAGAAGATAGATACTGACAACAAAACCGAGTGCGATGTTGACTGCACTGCTGCCGATCTGTGAAAGAAGCTGAAAGACACGGCCGTCCGAAAAACTTTGGAAGAGCCATGTATGGACGGCATGATATGTTGACGCGGCAGTGCTTTTAATGCTGCCGTTTGGCAGTTCTGCGATAAAATCGGTGATGGTAGTCTGTATTGCAGTAAAATAGTTATAGATAACGAAAAGCATTTCCCGGAATGTGCCTATTCTAAGATTGCCGGCAATTAAAACGGCAAAAGCATAGATGAGTGCCGAGAGAGCAGAGAATACAATGACAATTGTCAGAAAAATACTGATAAGATAGCGTTTTTTGTAAAGCCGCTCCTGCTGAATCGGGTCCTTTGGATGGGAAAAGAAGAAGCGGCGGGTCAGTTTGCGGTCAACGAAATCAACAAGAGGTGAAAGAAGATAGGCGAGAACCATTCCAATCAGCAGCGGTGAAAAGGCAGAAAACAGACCGAGAAGAACGCCGTGCAGCCAAGAGAAAAAACTGCCTGCATTTTTAATGAGAAAAAAGAGTGCGTAAAGAATCGCTGCATTTATTGTGATGAAAGCCGTGTATGTCACGGCTTTTTCGTTGCGGAAAAAATCTTTTATTTTGCCCATAGCTTGCATCCTCCTTATAATGATAGTATTATATACAAAAGAGATTTTTAAACGGAAACGAGCAGAAAAATGGAAAATAAATCGCAGAAAAAAAGAGCGGAGCTTCTGGCTCCGGCAGGAACTTTTACACATCTGCGCGCCGCAGTAAACAGTGGAGCTGATGCTGTTTATATCGGCGGAAGCCGGTGGAGTGCAAGAGCGGGAGCAGGAAATTTTAACGATGAGGAGATGGAAAAAGCCGCTTCTTACTGCCGTCTGAGAAATGTGAAGTTGTATACAGCGGTTAATACGCTGATTTTTGACGACGAAATGGAAGAAGCGCTGGAATATGCGAAGTTTTTGTATCAGATTGGCATCGATGCACTGATTGTGCAGGACTTTGGTTTTGCAGCGCGTGTGAAAGAATGTTTGCCGGATTTTTCGCTTCATCTTTCTACGCAGGGTACGATCTACAGCAGAGAAGGGGTGCTTGCGGCATCTGAGCTTGGGTTTGAAAGAGTGGTTTTAGCAAGAGAAGTGCCGCTTTCAGAGATTTTGGAGATAAAAAAAGTGCTGGAGGCAGAATGTAAAAGAACGGAGCTGGAGACATTTGTGCATGGAGCGCTCTGTTTTTGTTTTTCAGGCCAGTGCCAAATGAGCCGTATGCGCGGGGGCAGAAGCGGCAATCGCGGTGTATGCGCGCAGCCGTGCAGGCTTCCGTATCTGGTTCAGAACAGACAGACAAAGCATCTTCTGAGCCCAAAAGATCTCTGCACAGTGGATATGCTCAGCGAATTGCTGGAAGCAGGGGTCTTTTCACTGAAAATTGAGGGACGCATGAAATCACCGGAATATGTGGCAATAGTAACTGCAATATATAGAAAATATCTTGACTTGTATCTGCGAGACGGCTTTTATCGGGTAACGGAGGAGGATCGAAGGGCGCTGAATCAGATTTTTAACAGGGGAGGCTTTACAGAGGGGTATTTGCATGGCAATCCAGATAGCCGGCTGATATCAGGAAGTCTGCCCAAACATCAGGGTATCAAAATCGGCGAGGTTGTCCGGCGGAGCAGAGGAGAAATTGTTGAAGTCGTGCTGAAGCAGGGGGAAACGCTGAATATTGGAGACGGCGTAGAAATTAGAAACGAAGAACTGCCGGGCAATATTGTTACCTATTTAAAAGAGCCTGCGCTCAGCCAGAGGCAGGAGCAGCGCAAGACAAGCGGCCGCCGGCTTTTCATCGGAGATATCCGCGGGAGTGTGCATAGCGGAGACGAACTTTACCGAATCACGGAAAAAGCACTGATGGAACAGGCACGGCGGACCTACGCGCTTGATAAGGACGGAAGAGAGCTGATGGTGAGACGCAGTGCTGTTACCATGCGGTTTACAGCAAGGCTCGGAGAGCATGCTGTACTGACAGTGTGGCAAGAGGGCAAAGAAAACGGCGGAGAAGGCGAAAGAGAAAATCTGACTGACGGTGATTCTTTCAAGAGGATGATTTCAGTTTCAGTATATTCGGAGCAAAAAACAGAGGTGGCAAGGACAAAACCGCTTACAGAGGAACGCCTGCGCGCTCAGCTTAGCAAGGCAGGCAGCAGTGTGTTTTTGCCGGAAAAAATAGAAGTGATTCTTGAAGGCAGTCTTTCAATGCCAATGGCTTCTGTAAACGCTATGAGAAGAAAAGCGCTGATGCTTTTAGAAGATCAGAAGGAAAAAGAGGGTCTTCGCCGCCTGCCGGAGAGATGCGCCAGCGGCAAAGGCGGACAAGGAAAGGAAGAGAGAAGTAACGGATCTTCTCAGACAGAAAAAGCTAAAAGATCTATTTGCCTGTATGTGCATGTATGGAATGAGAAAACAGCGGGGGAAATTGAAAAAGCGGCAAGGATTTTTTGCAGTGCAGAATTGTCGCATAAAGACAGCATAAGGGCATGCAGGCGCAGGGAAGCCGTCTTGCAAGATGCGCTTTACACGATTGTTTTGCTGCCGCTGAAAGTTTATTTTGAGCGGTATCTTTTAGAACCTGAGCTGCAAAAACAGCTTGAAAAGTATACAGTCATGCCGTATCTTTCTTCTGTATCAATGGGAAAAGAGGATCTTTATGTGCGGGAGCATTTTGATGAAATCGTTAGGCAGTTAAGAACGAAACCGGACATAAGCATTGTATGCGGAAATCTTGGCTGGCTTTCCGCTTTCATAAAGCAAGGCGTATCGGCGGTAGCAGGCTTCGGGCTGAATGCGGCGAACTGGGACAGCGTGCGTTTTTGGAAAAAGCTTGGTGCTGTAAGCGTTATGCCGTCGCTGGAGCTGATAAAGACGGTGCGTTTTTCAGATTCCGGTTTTTCGGTTATAGATGAAACGGACGGAAGTGAAGCTGCTATAGAAAGTAATTTTTATGGATTTGGTGCCGTCCCGCTGATGATATCAGAGCATTTATTGGATGAACAGGATTTCATCGGAAAAAAAGGCGAGCATTACTGTAGAATCATCAACGAGTATGGTGATAAAAGCCTGATTTTTGAAAAGGGACATTTTCATACCTTGATGCTGCTGATGGAAAAAGGGGCTGTCATCAGATACAGCAGAAACCTGAAAAACACTGTAAAAGAAGGACTGGCACTGCTGGGAGGCGCGGGCAAGATGGAAAACCATCGTCTGTAAAAAGGCTGAAGATACAGAGAGAAAGAGAGTCGTTTTTCAGCGGACGATTCTGCTTGATTGAAAATAGGAAAAAAGTATAATATAATATATAAGAACGGAAGCGGAGAAAAAAGAAAAATACGAATAGGACGGGAGTTTTTATGCACGAATATCCAATTACGGAACAGATTATAAAAATATGTACAAAACATTGCCGTGAGGCAGACGCTAAACGTGTGTTAGGCGTAAAATTGGTAGTAGGAGATTCTTCCGGATTTATTGGAGAGTCAATCCAGATGTACTTCGATATCATCAGCGAGGGAACGCCTTGTGAGGGTGCAAGGCTTGAGATTGTACGAGTGAAACCGCAGCTTCGCTGCCCTTCCTGCGGAGAGATGTTTGTCCGCGCGCCGATGTCATTTGCTTGCCCGAAATGCGGGACTGACGGAGAACCGACGGAAATTGGCAAGGAGTTTTATATCGAACAGATTGAAGTAGAATGACAGGATAAAGGACGGCGAATCGCCGGATTAGATAAAAGAAAAAAGAGCAGAGAAAGAGAAAAGGATCTATCGGAAGAAAAGAGGTAAAAAAATGCACGATATTAGGAAATTAAATGTAATGGAAAACATTATGGACGAGAATGATCATATTGCCGAGCATGTTAAAGAGCATATGACGGCGCACGGGATTCTTGTAGTAAATGAAATGGGTGCACCGGGCGTGGGGAAAACGACGACGCTCAAAAATATTATCGAACGGCTGCAAATTGCCAAGCCGTTTGTAATTGAAGGCGATATTGAATCCGACCTTGATACAAAAGATTTAAATGCACTGGGTATTTCGGCGTATCAGATCAATACCTTCGGAGCTTGCCATCTTGACGCGCCGATGATAGAGCATCAGGTCAATGAAATTGAGTTTGACCTCGAAAATAAAGAGAGAGGTCTTCTTTTTATTGAAAATATCGGTAATCTTGTGTGTCCGGCCGAATTTACAATCGGGGAGCATGTGCTGATGCTGATTTCTACGGTAACAGAGGGCAGTGATAAGCCTTATAAATATCCGCTGGCATTTGAGAAGGCGGATATCATTCTGCTGAATAAGGTGGACTTGATTCCTTATCTTGATTTTGACGAAGAATTCTTTATGAAAGGCGTGCGCGCACTGAATAAAACGGCGCCGGTGTTTAAAGTATCGGGAAAAACAGGAGAAGGTTTTGCTGAGGTTGCAGCGTGGCTGGAAGGAAGAGCGGCGGCGCTTGATATCAATGAGCATGTACATGAGCATCATGGCTGCGGGCATGAACATGTTCATGGACCTCATCATGAGCATGGAAAGGAGCACGAACATTGTCATGACCATCATCACAGCAGCAGGTAGCAAGCAGGAAAACGGAAAAGATGAAAGATAGGATTACAGAGAAAATAAAATTATGGGGTATTGTACAGGGGGTCGGTTTCCGGCCCTTTGTTGCGAAGTGTGCAGACAGATACGGAATGAAAGGAGAAGTTCTGAATATCGGAGGGCTTGTCGATATTATTGTGACCGATACACAAGAGCGGATTGATGCGTTTCTTGAAGCGATTCAGCGAGAAAAGCCGGTGCCGGCCGAGATTGTGCATGTAAAGCGGGAAGTATTGGCGCAGGAAGGGGAAGCAGGCTTTCGCAGCTTTGAAAGCTTTACGATTCTGCACAGTGATGAGGGAGATGATGAGGCGGCGATGATTCCGGCAGATCTTTCAATCTGTACCGATTGTCTGCAAGAGCTTACAGATCCGAAAAATCCTCGTTATCAGCATCCGTTTATCAGCTGTATGGTGTGCGGACCGCGCTACACGGTGATTGACAGAATCCCTTATGACCGGGAGAACACAGCGATGATTGACTGGCCGATGTGCAGATTCTGCGAGAGTGAATATACGGACAGAACAGACAGACGCTATCACGCGCAGACGATTTCCTGCCATGAATGCGGTCCGCAGATGATTCTGCGACAGCGCTGCGGCAGCGGGTTTTCTGAAATGCCGGAAAAGGCAGATGCGCTGGAAGAGATGGACACATCCGCGCGTCGTACTCTGAATCAGAGCATACTTGCGCGGGCGTGCGAACTTTTGCAGGATGATCAAGTGATAGCAGTAAAAGGAGTCGGCGGTTATCATCTAATGGCTGATTTGCAGAAACCCGGTGCTGTGAGTTTGCTTCGGGAGATTAAAGCAAGGGAGCAAAAACCATTTGCCGTTATGTTTCGTGATACGGCGGAGATTCGTAAATTCTGTTATGTGAGCGAGGCAGAAGTCCGGCTTCTTGAATCGTCAGCAAGACCGATTATTTTGCTGGAACACAGAGATATTTCAGAAATTAGCATGCGGATTGCCAAAAGCAGCCGGATGAAAGTTTCTAACGATAATATGGCTGAAATTGAAAAGAGCCGCTTTATCGGGGCTTTTCTGCCAAGTACAGCGCTTCAGTATCTACTGCTTGAGCAATATGGGAGGCCGTTGATTGCAACAAGCGCCAATTTATCGAATATGCCGATTATCAAAGACGAAGACGAAATGTTTGCCTTGATGGAACAAAGCCCTTTGATTGCCGCATGTTTATATAATCAAAGAGAAATTCGCGTACGCGTTGATGATTCCGTCGTGCGCGTAATCGACGGACAGCCGCAGATGATTCGAAGAAGCAAAGGCTATGCGCCGGTACCTCTTTTTTTGTCGGCAGGCAGTGAGGAAGAGAGCGAAAAAAAAGAAACGCGGCATCTGAAGGGCAAAGAGGCGGGACTAGAAAATCAAGGTAAAATTGATAAAACAACGATGATTTTAGCGGTCGGAGGGCAGCTGAAAAATTCTTTTGCTCTAAGTAAAGGCCAGTTTTCTTATATCAGCCAGTATTTCGGCGACCTTGACAGTGCGGAAAACAGAAAACTGTACCGGGAAAATGTGGAAAGAATGGCGAAGCTGTTTCGGATTGTACCGCATGCTGTCGCATGTGATCTGCACCCGCTTTATGCGACAACACAGTTTGCGGAGGAATATGCGGAACATCAGAAGATAACTGCATGCGAGCTTTCCGGTGCGTCAGACAGCTTTCCGATTTTTCGCGTGCAGCATCACCATGCGCATGTAGCTTCTGTGATGGCAGAGCATCATCTTGATGATGCAGTAATTGGCGTTTCGATGGATGGGACCGGGTACGGCACGGACGGCAATGTCTGGGGCGGTGAATTTCTCGTTTGCAGAGGCAGTGAATTTATGCGTGCAGCACATTTGAAGTATGTGCAGATGATCGGAGGGGACGGTTCCATGAAAGAGGCGTGGAAGTCGGCAATGTGTTATTGGATAGAGAGGGAATCGTCAGCAACCGAGTTTCTTAAAGAGCCAGTGCAGAAAGAAGATGCGGGATCGACAGCATCTTCGGCATCGGTTACGCTTGATCTCAGCGATATTTTTGCATATGCGAAGCGTTACGCAACTATCAGTAAACGGTCGGAGTTTCCTGTAGTACGCGCAGCATTGAAAGCAGGCATCAACTGTATATGGAGTTCTTCAATGGGGCGGCTGTTTGATGCAGTATCGGCGCTGCTTGGAATTCAGGATTACAATGATTATGAAGGACAGTGCGCGATCTTATTGGAGGATGCAGCAGCAAGGGCAGTGAAGCATCCTGGTGCTTCGGAGCGCGATGATCTTGCACTTCGCTTTCATGAATCTATAGCGCAGATGATTGCCGGCACCTGTCATAAAATTAGGGAGGGAACGCTTCTAAGGGAGATTCCGGAGGGTACTTCTGGACATTTTTTGAGTGGAAGAAGTGTAAATCAGGTGGCATTGACCGGCGGAGTATTTCAAAATAAGATTTTAATGGAGCGTACGCTTGAGCTTCTGAGGGAAGACGGCTTTGAAGTGTATTACAATGTCTCTGTCAGCCCGAATGACGGCGGCATTGCGCTGGGACAAAACTATGTAGCGCTTTGCAAGCTGGCTGGGCGGTAAATCGGCAGAAATAATCAGAGAAAAAGAAAATACAGATGAAAAAGGCAGGAACAGGAATATGCTACAAGTGGGAATAGATATCGGGGGTACGAATATTAAGGCGGGAATCGTCGATGACGAGACTGGAAAGATTCTCGTCAAGCGCAGCATTCCGTTTCTTCACGGCGGATATGAAAAAAATTGTGCGGCGATTGCAGCGCTTGTTTTGGCAATGGAGGAAGAACTTCCGGCGGAAAACAAAATGTTTTGCTCGGTAGGGATTGCCGTGCCGGGCAGTATCAATCAGGCTGAAGGAATCGTGATAAACGCGCATAACTTAGGATTTCATAATGCCCCTATTCGAGACGAGATAGCCAAATATTTTCCCGATAAGCCGATATTTCTCAGCAATGATGCGAATGCTGCGGTACTTGCAGAGCTTTGCGCTGGTGTTTTTCGCGGCAAAAATACGGCAGTACTTATTACAATCGGCACAGGCACTGGTGGCGGATTGGTTCTTAACGGCAGAGTATTTAACGGCGGTATGGACCGCGGAGTAGAGTTAGGCCATATGGTACTGAAACACGGCGGCCTCCCATGTACCTGCGGAAACTGCGGCTGTGTAGAATCTTACTGCACGGCAACATGGCTTGCTGCACGGGGAATTGAAGCGGCAGAAAGTGCACGGATACGGGGACAAAGCAGTATGATTCTTAAGCTGGCCGGCGGTCTTGCAGAGAGGGTTGATGCTAAAATTGTTATTGATGCCGCAAAG
>CALXBT010000036.1 GCA_944386585.1 uncultured Clostridia bacterium
AGCGAAGATTCTGGTCGGTTTTGGTTCTCATTAAATTGTTCATAATTTACCTCCTAAGTAAAAATCAGCATTTCAAATGTCAATAGAAGTATTGCCGTCAGCAGTTTAAAATATACAGGAGCGTTTGTTTTTTCTTGTTTTTTGAAAACAAAAATGATAATATCAATAGAAGCATTGAAAGAAGTACAAAATCAAAGAGGAAAAAGCAATGGAAATTGAAACAAAATACATTATTCCAGATAAGGAAACGGCTGACCGATTATGGGAAGATAAGTTTTTGGCTGCAATGGAAGAAAGCGGATCGAGAGAAAGTATTTATATGAAAGGTGCATACTTCGATACAGAGGATCATCTGCTCTCTCAAAATGATATTGCACTGCGCGTGCGGATGGAGGGAGACAGCACCTTTGCTACGCTTAAATGGTCGGGAAAAAATGAAGGTTCTCTTCATACTCGTGAGGAAATCAATGTTCCGGTCAGCGGAGATGCATGCTTTTTAAAGCCGGACCTCTTGCTGTTTCAGGAGAGTGAAATCGGAAAAGAGGTGCTGGCGCTTGCCAAAGATAAAACGCTTGTCAGCAATATTGAAATTGGTGTGCTGCGGAGACGCTTTCGCATCGATACCGGAAAGACGATTATTGAAGTATCGATTGATAACGGAGAAATTGTAACCGACAATGGTAATGAACCGATTTGTGAGATTGAATTTGAATTGTTTTCGGGTGAATGTGAAGAGCTTAAGCGAATCAGCGAAGAAATTAAGATGCGGTATAATCTTATGCCAGGTGAAAAAAGTAAGTATGCAAGAGGACTTGCACTGGCAAAAAACGGCCCTAAATCGGAAAGTAATATGTAAAAACAGGGTGAAAATGATGAAAAGAGCGTGAAAAAATTTTGATAAGCGCTCTTTTTGAATGTTTTATGCTATTTTTATGGGTTTTTTCCCGCAAAAAGTTTACTTTTCTACAGAAAAGGGGTATAATCAGATGTAATTGTCTCATTATGCAGGACAGATAAAATGTTTAGGTTTACAATTTTAGGAGGATATATATTATTATGAAAACAACACTTATTTCAAAGGAAAACAGCATTGCAAAATTTACGATGGAATTTACGGCAGAAGAATTTGAATCGGCGGTCGTAAAGGTGTATCAAAATACAAAGGAAAAGTATTCTGTTGATGGATTTCGCAAGGGGAAGGCGCCGAGAAAGCTCATCGAATCACGCTACGGCGAGGGAATCTTCTTCGAGGATGCTGTGAACGACATGTTTTCAGAGGGTTATCCTAAAGCGCTTTCGGAGCTTGCTGTAGATGTTATTGATAGACCGCAGGCAGAGTTTACGGAGCTTGCCGCAGGGAAGGGCTTCACAGTAACAGTAGAAGTTGCGATGTATCCGCAGATTGAAGTAAAAGATTACAAGGGTGTGCAAATCGAAAGGATTACACATGAAATAGATGATGAAGCAGTGAATAATGAACTGGAAATGATCCGCAGAAGAAACGCGCGCATGATTGTTGTCGACAGGGCTGCTAAAGAGGGAGATACGGTTTTGATTGACTATGCGGGTTTCCTCGGCGACGAGCAGTTTGAGGGCGGTACAGCGGAGAGATATCCGCTGAAGCTTGGTTCCAACACTTTCATTCCAGGCTTTGAAGAACAGCTTATCGGCATAAAGCCAAATGAAGAAAGAGATATTGAACTCTCTTTTCCGGAAGATTATCCAGCAGAGAATCTTGCCGGCCAGGCAGTTGTCTTTAAATGCAAGGTACACGAGATAAAGGAAGAAGAGCTTCCTGAAATCAACGATGATTTTGTGAAGGATGTATCAGAATTTGATACGCTCGATGAATATAAAGCGGATGTTAAGGCAAACCTTGAAAAGGCGGCTTCTGCAAGAGCGGAAAATGAGATGAAAGACGCCGTTGTGAAAAAAGTATACGATGCTAATGAGTTTGAGATTCCGGAAGTAATGATTCAGGATGAAATTCTTGCGCGGCTTCGTCAGCTGGATCAGCAGCTTCAGTACCAGGGCTTTTCGCTTGACAAATATCTGGAGGCAGTAGAAAAGAGTCTGGAGGCGGTAAAAGATGAGCTTCGTGAGGAGAGCTACAAGGCTGTTAAAACGAAGATGATTCTGGCGGCAGTAGCAGAGGCAGAAAAGCTGCCTGTATCCGATGAGGACATTACCAGTGAGCTTTCGCTGATTGCGATGCAGTACAACATGGATGTCGAGCAGGTAAGAGAAGCGCTGGGTGTACAGAATATCGCAATGGTAGCAAAGGATCTTGGCCTCAGAAAGGCGATTGATTTCATGTATGACAACGCGGTGATTCAATAAAAATTCCTTTCATTTGTCCGGCAGAAGAATATGCGGCGAGCAGTCAGGCGGAAACAGCCGTTATAGATGATTGAAAAAAAGGGTATAAAAACGACAGAAGAGATTAAAACTCAGAAAAAAAAGGAGGTTTGGGCAATGGCACTTGTACCTTATGTAATAGAACAGACGAGCAAGGGCGAGCGGTCCTACGATATCTATTCAAGACTTTTAAAGGATAGAATCATCTTTTTAGGAGAAGAAATTGATGAGCATGTTGCAAGTCTTATTGTAGCGCAGCTTCTTTTTCTTGAAGCAGAGGACCCGGAAAAGGATATTTCGATTTATATCAACAGTCCGGGCGGCAGTGTTACTGCCGGTATGGCGATTTACGATACCATGCAGTATATTAAGCCCGATGTATCGACAATGTGCGTCGGCCTTGCAGCCAGCATGGGAGCATTTCTTCTGGCAGCGGGAGCAAAGGGCAAGCGGTATGCGCTTCCGAATGCGGAGATTATGATTCATCAGCCTCTCGGCGGTGCAAAAGGTCAGGCATCGGATATTAAAATTCATGCCGACTGGATTCTTAAGACAAAAGAAAAGCTCAACAGAATTTTGGCGGAAAATACTTCTCAGTCTCTGGAGCAGATCGAGAAGGATACCGACAGGGATAATTTCATGGGTGCGGATGAAGCAATGGCTTACGGGCTCATTGACAAGGTAATGAAATCGAGATAACGGGGGATAAATATGACAAAATATGATGACGAAACAAAACAGCTGAAATGTTCGTTCTGCGGGAAGCCTCAGAGTCAGGTAAGAAGACTGATTGCAGGGCCCGGCGTATATATCTGCGATGAATGTGTAGAGCTGTGCGCCGATATTGTTGCGGAGGAATTCATGCAGCAGGGCAAGGCGAGAGCCGGTGCAAAAGGGCTTGGCGAAGATAAACTGCCAAAACCGAAGGAAATTGCAGCTACTTTGTCGGAATATGTAATCGGACAGGAAAATGCTAAAAAGGCACTGGCGGTTGCGGTTTATAACCACTATAAGAGAATCAATCAGGGGCGTACGGCCGATGACGGCGTGGAACTTCAGAAAAGTAATATTGTGATGATCGGACCGACTGGTTCCGGAAAAACGCTTTTGGCGCAGACGCTGGCCAAGATTCTCAATGTGCCGTTTGCGATTGCAGATGCAACGGCGCTGACAGAAGCGGGCTATGTAGGCGAAGATGTAGAAAATATTCTGCTGAAGCTGATTCAGGCTGCTGATTGGGATATTGAAAGAGCGCAGCGCGGTATTATCTATGTTGATGAGATTGATAAGATTGCTAAGAAATCGGATAATCCTTCGATCACCCGTGATGTCAGCGGTGAAGGTGTACAGCAGGCGCTTCTTAAAATTTTAGAAGGAACGACAGCGAATGTTCCGCCGCAGGGCGGCAGGAAACATCCGCATCAGGAGTTTATTCCGTTTGATACGACCAATGTGCTTTTCATCTGCGGCGGTGCGTTTGACGGTCTTGATAAAATTATTCAGCGGCGGATCGGTGAAAAAACAATCGGCTTTAATTCTGAAATTCAGGTAACAAGCGAAAAGGAAAAGGATATTCTTTTGAAACTGCAGCCGGAAGATCTTTTAAAATACGGACTGATTCCTGAATTTATCGGAAGACTGCCGGTCGCAGTGTCGCTGGAGGAGCTGTCGAAGGAAGCTCTGATGCGGATTATCAAGGAACCGAAAAATTCGCTGCTTAAGCAGTATACGAAGCTTTTTGCACTTGACGGCGTAGAGCTTGAAATTGAAGATGCCGCTGTTGAAAGAGTAGCAGAAAAGGCGCTTGAGAGAAAGACGGGTGCGCGCGGTCTTCGCAGTATCTTTGAGAGTGTCATGACGGATATCATGTACGAGATTCCGTCAAGAAATGATGTTGCAAAATGTATCATTACAAAAGAAACCATAGATAGTATATCGCAGCCGACCCTTATTTTTGAGGAAAAGACGGAGGAAGGCGAGGAGAAGAAGATCGAGGCCGAAACTGCGTGATGCAGTGCAAAGAAAGGGGCATGGCGGTAACGCCCTGTCTCTTTTCGATTATTCCTGGTTTTGAAGGGGAAGAGAAGAGGAGGAGAAAAGCGTGACAGACGATAAAAATAGAAAAGAACTTTTTGATACGACAGAAGCAGAAGAAAGAGATGAGGCGGCAGAAGAGACGGCTTTGCCGGCGGAGATGAAAGAAGCTGAAGAAGCAGAAACAAGAGGAGAGGGCGGATCCGGAACGGACGGACCTGAGACGGTTACGCTGCCGATGATTGCACTCAGAGGACTTTCGGTATTTCCTAATATGGTACTTCATTTTGATATCGGCCGTGAGAAGTCAATCAGAGCGCTGGAGCGGGCAATGATTTTAAATCAGCAGATATTTCTTGTCAGTCAAAAGGATGAAAATACGGATTTACCGACGATTGATGATCTTTATCAAATCGGTACGGTTGCTAAAATCAAGCAAATGCTGAAACTGCCGGGCGATTCTATTCGCGTGCTGGTAGAGGGTGTAAAAAGGGGCAGGCTGAAAGAAATGCTTTTTGAGGTGCCGTATTTTAAATGCACACTGGAGCTTATTGAGGAGCCGGATGTAACGCCGGATGCTTTTGTTGAAGCGCTGCGGCGTTCCGTACTGGATGAATTTGAGGAATATATTGCGGACAGAGAAAACGGACAGGAGATCTTTCCGACGATTTCCGGCATTGAACATCCGGGTAGGCTTGCTGATGCGATCGCGGCACACCTGCATACGAGAGTAGAGGACAAGCAGGTACTACTGGAAAAGATAGACCCGGTAGAGAGGCTTGGTGAACTGAAAGAGCTTTTGAGCAGAGAGGTTGAAATTCAGCTGATTGAGGCGAACATCAATATGAAGGTGAAGTCTCAGATGAACAAAAACCAAAAAGAATATTATCTGCGGGAGCAGATGCGGGCGATTCAGGAAGAGTTGGGTGTCGAAGAGGACATCGAGGAAGAAGTAGAAGCTTGGAAAAAGAAGCTGAAAAAACTCAAGATGCCTTCCAAAACAGAGAAGAAGGTAGAAAAAGAAATCAACCGCTTTGAAAAGCTGCAGCCGTCTTCGGCAGAAAGCAATGTAGCGCGTTCTTATATAGAAACAATTTTGGAACTGCCGTGGAATAAAACTACGAAAACAAAGATTGATTTAAAAAATGCCGAAAAAATCCTGAATCAGGATCACTACGGTCTTGATAAAGTCAAGGAGAGAGTTCTTGAATATCTTGCGGTAGTAGAACTTTCCGGAGAGCTGAAGGGACCGATTCTGTGCCTTGTAGGTCCTCCGGGTGTCGGCAAGACTTCTATTGCAAGATCAGTGGCAAGAGCGACTGGACGCGAATTTGTCAGAATGTCGCTTGGAGGCGTGCGTGACGAGGCAGAAATACGGGGACACAGAAGAACTTATATCGGTGCAATTCCAGGAAGAATTATTTCCTGTCTGAAGGAAGCGGGTACCAATAATCCGGTCTTTCTCTTTGATGAAGTAGATAAAGTTGGTACAGATTTTAAAGGAGATCCGGCATCAGCGCTGCTTGAGGTACTTGATCCGGAGCAGAACAAAGAATTCATGGATCATTATCTGGAAGTACCGTTTGATCTTTCAAAGGTAATGTTTATCACGACTGCCAATACGACGGATACGATTCCGCGCCCGCTGCTTGACCGAATGGAGGTTATTCGTGTAGAGGGTTATACAGAAGAAGAAAAAGTGGAGATTGCAAGAAATTATCTGATTCCAAAACAGCAGCAGAATCACGGACTTAAAAGTGAAAATATCACTTTTTCTGAAAGTGCAATCCGCGATGTCATCAATTATTATACGCGGGAGTCAGGTGTTAGAAATCTCGAGAGGGAGATTGCCAATGTATGTAGAAAAGCAGCGCGCAAGCTCGTAACAACGAAGAAGAACGCGTATCGCATTACGCCGAAAAATCTTGAGCAGTATCTTGGAAAAAAGAGATTCAGATATGATATTATCGAAGGTCAGGAGGAGATCGGCGTTACGACCGGGCTTGCATGGACAATTGTTGGCGGCGATACACTTTTTATTGAAACGACAGTTGTGCCGGGAAGCGGAAAATTAGTCCTGACGGGGCAGCTTGGTGAGGTTATGCAGGAGTCGGCTAAAGCAGGAATCTCTTATATCCGCTCGGTAGCTGACAAGCTTGGCATCGAAGAGGATTTTTACAAGACGAAGGATCTGCATATTCATATTCCGGAAGGCGCGACGCCGAAGGACGGACCGTCTGCCGGCGTAACGATGTGTACAGCGATTATTTCCACACTGACGGAGATTCCGGTAAGAAAGGATATCGCGATGACGGGAGAAATCACTCTGCGCGGCAAAGTGCTGCCGGTAGGGGGAATTCGTGAAAAGGTGCTGGCCGCGCATCGAGCTGGTATCAGAAAGGTTCTTTTGCCGAAAGAAAATGAACGCGATATCGATGATATTCCGGAAAAGGTAAGAAAAAAGATGGAATTTGTGCTGATTGAGAATGTCGATGATGCGCTGCGCGAGGTACTGGTAAGAAAATAAAAAGGATTTGATATGATCATTAAAAAATCAGAAATAGAAGCGGTTGCAGTAAAAAGAACGCAGTATCCGGAAGCAGGATTAAAGGAGATTGCTTTTGCGGGACGCTCTAATGTCGGAAAATCGTCTCTTCTTAATCTTTTGACTGGAAAAAAGAGTCTTGCGAGGGTATCAGGGTCACCGGGCAAAACAAGGACGATTAATTTTTATCGGATTAACGATGAATTTCGTATTGTAGATTTGCCCGGTTATGGCTATGCCAAGGTGGCAAAATCGATGTCCCGAAGCTGGGGAGAAATGATAGAAAACTATCTTGAAAACAGGGAAAATCTTTTGAAGGTAGTGCAGCTTGTCGATATCCGCCATGCACCGTCTGCACAGGATATACAGATGTACGAATATCTGCGCTTTCACGGTCTTGACGGTGTCGTAGTAGCAACAAAGGCCGATAAGGTATCGCGCAACGAACTTCAGAAATGTATAGCTGTAATTCGAAAAATGCTTTCGCTTTCGGAAACGGATATTGTGATTCCGGTGTCGGCGCTTAAAAGAACAGGGCATGATAAGCTGCTTGCGGTTATGGAAGAACTGCTCTGCGGAAGCGGTGCAGCAGAAAAACTGTAACAGGGGCATATGTTTTGAAGAGGAAAAGGGGGGATTTTCGTGCACTGGATTGGCTGGGGCGTTATCTGGAAAAGGATCGCTGCTATTAAATTTTTAATGAAGGATAAAAATGTATCCATTTGGAAAAAGCTCTTGATTGCACTGGGAATCGTTTATGTTGTGTCGCCGGTCGATCTTATTCCGATTGTGGTCTTTCCGTTTGCATGGATTGATGATTTTATTCTGTGGATTTGGATTTTGTGGTTTTTAAAGGATGAGCTTGATAAATACTGGCTTGGTGAAAAAGAAGCAGATCTTTCTAAAAAATTTTATGGCAAGGACATTGTAGAAGGTGTAGAATATGAGGTGTCGGAATCACCGCGGAAAAAAGAAGCAACGCCGGATAAAGAAACGCGCAGCGGCAACGATTCGGAACCTCGAAAATAGATGCAGATAGCTAAGCTTTGCTGCCGGATGCCGGGTAGAGGGGCGCAAAAACGGCACAGCAGCAAAAAGAAAGGAATAAGGAGCAGAATATATGGAAAGGAACACAGTCGGCGAGGTAATGATCACAGAAGAACAGATCAGAATGCGGGCAGCGGAAATTGGAAAGCAGATCAGCGAAGAATTTAAGAATGAGGATCTGCTGCTGGTCGGAATCTTAAAGGGAGCAGTTCTTTGGATGGCAGATGTGATTAAAAATATCGAAAATGAGAACATGAGCATTGATTTTATGGTAGTATCGAGTTACGGAGCCTCTACCAAAAGCAGCGGTGTTGTCAAAATCGTCAAAGACCTTGATGTAGATATTGAAGACAAGGCTGTTATCATTGTAGAGGATATTGTTGATTCGGGGATTACGCTCAATTATCTGAAAAGTTATCTTGCGGGCAGGAATGCAAAGATTGTGAAAATCTGTACGCTGCTCGACAAGCCGGAGGGCAGGAGAGTAGAGCTTGCGGCAGATTACATAGGATTTACTGTGCCGGATCGGTTTATTGTAGGCTATGGACTTGATTTTGATCAGAAATATCGGCAGCTTCCGTATATTTCGTTTTTGAAATAGAAAAAATGACGGGTAGACGGCGGAGGCAGCAAAAAAGCTGCTTGGCCGGAGGTAATTTGTTTAAAAAACAGAAGAGCAAGTAAAATTTTACCTGCTGCTGTTATTAGAATATTTTAGAAAAAAGGAGATATAAAAATGGGTTACAAAGTACAGGTAGGATTATCTAATAAGCATCTTCATCTTTCAAAGGAGCATGTGGAGGCGCTTTTTGGTGCAGGGCACAGTCTGACGCATATGAAGGATCTTGTACAGCCGGGTCAGTTTGCCTGTGAGGAAAAGGTAGATATCGTAGGGCCAAAGGGAACGCTGAAAGGTGTAAGGGTGCTCGGTCCCGAAAGACCTCAGACGCAGGTGGAAATTTCGATGACGGACGGGAGAAGCATCGGCATTGCAGCGCCGATCAGAGAATCGGGAGATCTTGCCGGTACACCGGGCTGCAAGATCATAGGGCCTTGCGGCGAAATTGAGATTGAAGAAGGGGTGATTGTTGCGCTGAGACATATTCATCTTTCTCTTGAAGAAGCAAAGGAAGCCGGTGTGGCGGACAAAGACTGGGTATCTATTAAGATTGAAGGAGAACGGCAGCTTGTATTTGATAAGGTACTTATTCGCGCAAGCAATAAGTTTAAGGCAGAGTGCCATCTCGATACAGATGAAGGAAACGCTGCTGGCTGCGGACCGAATACGACCTGTGAAATCGTAAAGGTTTGGTAAGAAAAGAGCGTATGTTCTGAAGATTGATGCACAGTGTGCAAAGCAATTAAAAAATGCTGTATTATGCGGAAATTTATTTCGCTGATACAGCATTTTTCGTTTGATGGATAGAAGGATAAACGATTGGCACTGATGACGGCTATGTTGTTAAAGTAGTACAGCAGGCAAATGTTTTCTGTAAGAAGCTGCACGGATTAAAGTGTATTTTTGCCAAAAGTCATGATGATATCGAAAGAGGTATCATTTTTTTCTTGGTTGTGGCCGCGCACAATCAGAGACTGATCTTCACGGGCTTTATAGATAGCGAAAGTGTCCTGCGGCCGCAGCTCAGATTCAAAATAGATTTCCATACGGTATAG
>CALXBT010000037.1 GCA_944386585.1 uncultured Clostridia bacterium
TGGCAAAAACAGTTCTTGAGTTCTCCTATAAAAACGACGATCTCGGCGATCCGCTGATCAATGACGATCATATTTTGGCATTGGAGCTGGCAACGCCGGAGGTACTTGACTGCGTGAAAAAATATGCTTATACAGTCAATGAGGTGCTGAAGGAGTTTTTCCTCGAAAGGGCGCTTAAACTGATCGATTTCAAGATTGAATTCGGAATCGCAGACGGCACGGTGATGCTGGCTGATGAAATTTCGCCGGATACTTGCAGACTGTGGGATGTGGAAACGAATGAAAAGATGGATAAGGATCGTTTCAGACGGGATCTTGGCAATGTGGAAGAAACTTATTTAGAGGTGTTTAGAAGAGTTCAAGAGTAGGAGTAGAGATTATGAAGAATGAAATTCGGGAAGAGTGCGGTGTATTTGGGATTTTTTGTCCGGAAAAATCATCAGTAGCAGAATCTGCTTATTACGGACTTTTTGCACTTCAGCATCGCGGACAGGAAAGCTGCGGAATTGCTGTTAACGATGACGGAGTGTTTACCTATTATAAAGATACGGGAATCGTAAACGATATTTTTACACCGGAAATTATTGCAGGACTCGGACAGGGAAATATGGCGGTCGGACATGTTAGATACGGAACGACAGGAAATAACGACAGACTGAATTCACAGCCGATTGTCGTAAATCACATCAAAGGAAAAATGGCGCTCTGTCATAACGGAAATTTGGTAAATTCGTATGAGCTAAGGCGGGAGCTGGAGCTTAAAGGCTCTATTTTCCATACGACGAGCGATACAGAAGTGATTGCTTATAATATTACCAAAGAAAGAATTGATGCAGATTCGGTAGAGGAAGCGCTTAATAATGCGATGAACCGGCTTGAAGGTGCTTATTCCCTTGTTCTTATGTCACCGTCCAAGCTGGTTGCAGCACGCGATAAATATGGATTCCGCCCGCTCTGCTACGGGCAGAGGGATGACGGCAGTTATGTGGTAGCCTCAGAAAGCTGCGCGCTTGATGCAGTGGGTGCAGCGTTTATCCGGGATGTTGATCCGGGTGAAATTGTTGTATTTGATAAAGGTGGCATGCGCTCAATTCGCGATCATTGCGGCAAAGCACCGCACAAGATGTGTATTTTTGAATATATTTACTTTGCAAGACCGGATTCTGTGATTGAAGGCCAGACAGTACACAGTGCCAGAATGAGAGCTGGTGCATGTCTTGCAATGGAGCATCCGGTGCAGGCGGATGTTGTTGTCGGTGTTCCGGACTCCGGCATTGATGCGGCAATCGGATATGCAAGACAATCAGGTATCCCCTATGGACTTGGCTTTATTAAAAATAAATATATCGGCAGAACCTTTATTTCACCGGGACAAAAATCACGGGAAGATAAGGTGAAAATTAAACTCAATCCGATTTCAGAAACAGTAAAAGGCAAACGGGTCGTGCTGGTAGATGATTCGATTGTGCGCGGTACAACCTGTGCCCGGATTGTCAAGCTGCTGCGGGAGGCAGGTGCAACAGAAGTACACATGCGTTCTTCCGCACCGCCATTTCTCAATCCGTGCTATTACGGCACGGACATTGATTCGCGCGATATGCTGATTGCCTGTCAGCATTCGATAGAAGAAATCAAGGATATTATCGGTGCAGACAGTCTTGGATATCTCAATCTTGAGCATTTGTCAATGCTGGTCGGCGCACAGAATCCATCCGGGTACTGCGATGCCTGCTTTAGTGGAAATTATCCGACGAAAGAACCAATAGCAGCAGGAAAGAACCGTTTTGAGACAAAGATTAGTGAAAAGGAGGAAGAACGATGAAAAGTCAAAGCGAAAGCTACAAAGCTTCCGGCGTAGATATTACGGCGGGCTACCGGGCAGTCGAACTGATGAAAAAGCATATTGCGCGTACTATAGCGGAGGGGGCGATTTCAGAGATCGGCGGGTTCGGAGGTCTTTTCGAGCTGGATCTTACTGGTATTGATCAGCCGGTACTTGTCAGCGGTACCGACGGTGTCGGTACCAAGCTGAAGCTGGCGTTTTTGCTTGACAGACATGATACAGTAGGAATCGACTGTGTAGCGATGTGCGTTAATGATATCGTCTGCTGTGGTGCAAAACCGCTCTTTTTCCTCGATTATATTGCCTGCGGAAAGAATTATCCAGAAAAGATAGCAGAAATCGTATCCGGCGTAGCAGAGGGATGTGTACAGTCCGGTGCTAGTCTTTCCGGCGGTGAAACAGCGGAAATGCCCGGATTTTATCCGGAGGAGGAGTACGATCTTGCGGGTTTTGCGGTCGGTGTAGTTGATAAAAAGAAAATTATCAAAAAAGAAAATGTGAAAGAGGGGGATGTCATCATCGCACTGCCATCGTCAGGATTCCATTCCAATGGGTATTCGCTGGTGCGCAGAGTCTTTGATGTAGAGCATGCTGATCTTAGTGAAAAGCCTGCGCTGCTCGGCGGAAAGACGCTTGGAGAGGCGCTGCTTGCACCGACAAAAATCTATGTAAAGGCGGTGCTGTCGCTTTTGGAGCAGGTAGATGTCAAGGGAATTTCGCATATCACAGGAGGCGGTTTTTATGAAAATATTCCGCGCAGTATACCGGCTGGTCTTGCAGCGCGGATTGAGCGAAGTAAGGTAAAAGTGCTTCCAATTTTTGAGCTTTTGGCAGAAACAGCCGGAATTCCGGAGCGTGATATGTTCAATACCTTTAATATGGGCGTTGGCATGACTGTGATTGTCGCGCCGGAGGAACAGGAAAGAGCGCTGAAAGTGCTTTTAGAAAACGGAGAAGAAGCCTATGTAATTGGCGAGGTGGTCTCTGGAGAGGACGGCGTAATTCTATGCTAAAGACAAAAATGGCAGTACTGATTTCCGGCGGCGGCACAAATTTGCAGGCGCTTATAGACTTTGCCGCAGAGGGAAAGCTTACGAGTGGTGAACTTGCTCTTGTTGTATCGAATAATGCAGATGCTTACGGTCTTTTCCGCGCGGAGAAGGCGGGTATCAAAACAGCTGTTGTCTGTGCTGACAAGAGTCTGGAACCGAAAGAGCGTCAGGCAAAATTTGAAGAGGAACTTCAGGAACTGCTTTTCCGGGAGAAAATTGAAATGATTGTGCTGGCAGGGTTTATGCGGATTCTCAGTGCGGACTTTGTTGCAAAGTGGCCGCAGCGTATTATCAATGTACATCCTTCGCTGATTCCGTCGTTCTGCGGAGACGGATTTTATGGACTTCGAGTACATGAAGCTGCGCTTTCCTACGGTGTTAAAGTAACAGGGGCGACGGTCCATTTTGTCAATGAGATTACGGACGGCGGTACGATTATTCTTCAGAAAGCAGTTGAAATTAGAGAAGGAGATACGGCAGAACTTCTACAGAAACGGGTGATGGAGGAAGCGGAATGGAAGATTCTTCCTGAAGCCGCTGAATTAGTAGCGAATCAGATTAGGAGAGAAAAACAGAAAGATGAATTATGATGTGTATAAGACAGAGAATATCGGTACTGTTCTTGCTGGAAACAGCTACGGTGGGCGCGGAATCGTAATCGGTAAAAGTGAAGACGGAAAAAAAGCGGTGCTTGCTTATTTTATCATGGGAAGAAGCGAAAACAGCAGAAACAGAGTATTTATTGAGCGCGGAAGCGAGGTTGTTATCAATGCATTTGATCCGAGCAAGCTTGCGGACCCGACTTTAATTATTTATTCGCCGGTAAAAGTGTATCAAAATTATACGATAGTAACAAACGGCGATCAGACGGATACTATTTATCATTTTCTAACGAATGGAAAGAGTTTTGATGAAGCGCTCGAAACAAGAGAATTTGAGCCGGATGCGCCAAATCTGACGCCGAGAATCAGCGGGCTTCTTACTTTTGAAAGCGGTGATTTCAGCTATAAAATGAGTATTTTAAAGAGCGGCACACCGGACGGCGCTGTCTGCAATCGCTATACTTTCAGTTATCAGTCGGTAGCTGGACTTGGGCACTATATCCATACATATAACTGCGACGGCAATCCGATTCCTACATTTACAGGCGAGCCGGAACGCATTGTGATTCCAAATGATATGGAAGCGTTTACAGAGGAAATTTGGACAGGGCTTGACGGAGAAAACAAAGTTTCTCTCTATGTAAGATATATTGATCTTGCAAGCGGAGCTTTTGAGAGCAGACTGGTCAATAAAAATCGATAGAATGCTGAAACAGAGAATTTTAGATAAATTACGAAAGAGATAAAAGGCGCTCGCAGAAAAGCTTGGCGATGCGGCCGAGACGGTAAGGAGAAAGGAAAATGAAAGAATTCGAATTAAAATATGGATGCAATCCCAATCAGAAACCGGCCAAAATTTATATGGAGGACGGAAGCGAGCTTCCGATTAAAATTTTAAGCGGAAAACCGGGATACATCAATTTTCTGGATGCGTTTAACAGCTGGCAGCTGGTAAAAGAAGTAAAAGAAGCGACAGGCATGCCTTGTGCAACTTCCTTTAAGCATGTCAGCCCGACATCGGCGGCGATTGGTCTGCCGCTTTCGGAGGCGCTGAAAAAAGCATGTTTTGTCGATGATATTGAGGGACTTGACGATTCACCGCTGGCCTGTGCCTATGCAAGAGCGCGCGGAACTGACAGAATGTCGTCGTTTGGTGATTTTATTGCACTGTCTGATATTTGCGATGAAACGACAGCGCGGATCATTAAAAGAGAGGTATCAGACGGGATTATCGCACCGGGCTACAGCGAGGAAGCGCTGGCGCTTCTTCGGAGTAAACGAAATGGAAATTATAATATTATTGAAATAGATCCGCACTATGTGCCGCAGGTGCAGGAGAAAAAGCAGGTTTACGGTATTACCTTTGAACAGGGTAGAAATAATTTTGTAATCAATGGGGAGCTTCTTTCCAATGTGGTAACAAGGAATCAGAATCTGACAGAGGAAGCAAAGCGTGATTTGGTAATTGCACTGATTACTTTAAAATATACACAGTCTAATTCTGTATGTTTTGCAGCAGACGGACAGGCGATTGGAGTGGGCGCGGGACAGCAGTCGCGAATTCACTGCACGCGGCTTGCCGGAAACAAAGCTGATTTGTGGCATTTGAGACAGCATGAGAAGGTGCTTTCTCTGCCGTTCCTTGACAGCGTAGGTAGGGCGGATAGAGACAATACGATTGATGTGTATCTTTCGTCTGAGTACGCGGATGTGCTTGCGGAGGGCAGATGGCAGCAGTATTTCAGTTACCGGCCGGAGAGATTTACAGAGGAGGAAAAGAAAGCTTATCTTTCAGGGATACGCGGTGTAGCGCTTGCAAGTGATGCATTTTTTCCGTTTGGTGATAATATTGAACGCGCAAGAAAAAGCGGCGTCAGCTATGTGGCACAGCCAGGTGGTTCTATCAGAGATGACAATGTCATTGCGGTTTGTGATTCATATGACATGGTGATGGCCTTTACCGGTATGAGACTGTTCCATCATTAAATAGAAGTGCGGGAGAGCTGTGCTGAAAATAATATGAAAACATTGGCTTTTAGGTGAAAAATCAAAATTGAAAGCATGGAGGAAACAATGAAAATTTTAGTAGTTGGCAGCGGCGGGCGTGAGCATGCTATTTGCTGGAAACTTGCTCAGAGTAGTAAAGTGGAAAAAATCTATTGTGCGCCTGGAAATGCCGGAATTGAAAGCGTTGCAGAATGTGTAGATATTAAGGCAGAGGATATTGACGGAATCTGTGCTTTTGCGGCAGAAAAGGCTGTTGATATGGCAGTGATCGGACCGGAAGTGCCGCTGGCAATGGGTATTACTGATGCACTGATGGAAAGAGGAATTCGCGTGTTTGGACCAAACAAGAAATGCTCACAGCTGGAAGCGAGCAAAGCTTTTACGAAAGCATTTCTCACCCGTCACCATATTCCGACGGCAGGTTATCGGGAATTTACAGATAAAAAAGCGCTTTTGTCTTCCGTTGGCATGTACGGATATCCGATGGTAATCAAGGCGGACGGCCTTGCCGCCGGCAAGGGGGTTGTGATTGCAGAAGATGAAGCGGAAGCAGTTTCTGCAATTGAAGAAATGATGGGCATGCGTGTCTTCGGAGCGGCGGGAGATAAGATTGTTGTAGAGGAATATCTCACTGGCATAGAGGCTTCAATGCTTTGCTTCGTTGATGAGAATTGCATTGTGCCGATGGAATCTGCGCAGGATTATAAACGAATTTTTGACGGCGATAAAGGGCCGAATACAGGCGGTATGGGAACTTATTCTCCAAGTCTTGTATTTACACCGGAGCTCGAACAGCGGATCATGGATGAGATTTTGCTGCCGACGCTGAAAGGATTTCAGCAAGATGGTCTTGACTTTAAAGGTGTACTTTTTGTCGGTCTTATGCTTTCTGATGACGGACCGAAAGTAATCGAGTTCAATAATCGTTTTGGCGACCCGGAAACGCAGTCAGTACTTATGCGCTTAGAGAGCGATCTTGTTGAAATTTTTGATGCTGTGATTGATAATAGGCTGTCGGAAATTGAGATACGATGGAAAAAAGAAAAGGCTGTCTGCGTAGTATTGGCATCGGGCGGTTATCCGGGAGAATATGAGAAAGGAAAACCAATCAGCGGTCTTAATAAGGTGGACGAGGATGTTGTTGTCTTTCATGCCGGTACGGCGTTTTTAGAGGAGGATTTTTCCAGCGGAGCAGAGACTGCGGCGGATGGCAGAATAATCGTGACGGCCGGCGGCAGAGTGCTTGGCGTAACTGCAGTTGGAAATACACATGAGGAAGCCCGCAGACGCGCTTTTGAAAATGCAGCTCGGATTCATTTTGAAGGCGTATATTACAGAAATGATATTGGGATAATCAACAGCACTTCTAAATAATTTCGGATGTATTTTTAGCAGCACCGCTTCTTGGCAGATTCAGCTTTTTAGCGGTGCTGTTTTGTGTCTTGCTTGTTGAATGAAAAGAGATTTCCGGCTATCTGATGTTAATCACGCTGCGGTTAGGAAAGCGCCGGTTTTGATACAGCGCAGAGAATATCGCCGGCTTCATCTGCCATAATAGGGCGTCTTGCGATATCAGCGGTAGACAGCATTCCGATTAAACGGCCGCCTGAAGTAATAGGAAGCCGGCGGATTTGATGATGGGAAAGAAGCAGGGCTGCATCATGGATATTCATATCCTCCGGTGCTGATACAATGTTTTCTGACATGATTTCTGCCGCAGTATATTTTGGATGTTCGGCAGCGATACAGCGCAGAACAATATCGCGATCAGTAATCATTCCGAGTAGTTCGCCTTTATCATTGCAGACGGGAATTGCACCGATATCAATTTTTCTCATTTGTCTTGCGATTTCGCGTACAGATGTTTCAGGGCGCACACTGCAGATATTGCTGGTCATCAGCTCTTTAACACGCATATTCATACCACCTTTCAGAATTTTTATAGTCAGTATTTCCCTTATTTTAGTGTCAATCAGAAAAAAATAAAAACAGGTCGTCTTGTATATAGACTGCCCGTTTTTTTGTTTTTTAAAAGTTCTGTGATAAGACAAGAAATCGAACTATAAACAAATAGCCTTCATGAGATTTTAGGCGGTTATTTTCTGTCAGGAAAAACCCATTTATTTAGTCAGCAGCTTTGTCCGGGCGCCAGAAAGAAGGCGTCATTAAGACAAGAAGTGTGAAAATCTCCAGCCTTCCGATAATCATAAGAAAGGCCAGTACTAACTGAAGCGGTTCTGCAAACATAGAAAAATTTCCGGCAGCGCCCACTTCTCCAAAAGCAATACCGGTATTAGACAGCATTGACAGCGCGGCGCTGAGATTTGTTATAAAATCAAATCCTTGCAGAGACAAAAACAGTGTGCCAAACAAGAGCACTGTAAGAAAAGCGAGTGCAAATGAAGTAACTTGTGAAGCTACTTCTGCTGACACAGGCTTGCCTCCGAGCTTGACGGCAATAACTGCGCGTGGATGAATCCGGCGGTAGATTGAGCGGATCGCAAGTTTAAATATAACGATAACGCGGATGACCTTTACGGAACCGGAAGTGGAGAAGGCACAGCCGCCGATGAGCATAAGTATGAAAAACAAAATCAGGCAAAAAGACGGCCATGAAGAATAATCCGCGAGAGTGTATCCCGTTGTTGATGAAAAAGAAGTAACTTGAAAGAAAGCATATCGCAGTGCCTGTGAAGCGCTGTCAATCGTACCAGAAAAATATAGGCTGGCAGAAACGAGTACGGTGCCTACTGCAATAATTGACAGGAAAGTGCGAAGCTCAATATCACGGAAAATCTCTTTAAAATTGCGCTTTGCTACGAGCGCGTACATCGAGAAATTGATAGAAGCAAGAATCGTAAAAACTGCGACAACGCTTTCGACATAAATGCTGTTGAAAAAAGCAAGGCCTGCAGTGTGGGAGGAAAGGCCAGCTGTACTGATACAGCCAAGCGTGCAGACGATTGCATCAAAAGTATTCATGTTGCTGAACGAAAGAAGAACAAACTGCAGTATAGTAAATCCGATGTACATCAAATAGAGAATTTTAGCTGAATCGGAGATTTTGCTGACGATTTTGTCCATTTTGAGCGACGGAATTTCTGCTTTAAAGATTTTGTGGCTGCCGGCTCCAAAGGTTGGAAGAAGAGAAACAGTAAACACGAGAATTCCCATGCCGCCCAGCCAATGAGAAACGGCTTTCCAAAGAAGAAAGGCCTTCGGTGTATTTTCGAGATTAAAAACTGTTGCGCCGGTCGTGGTAAAACCAGCAGCCGATTCAAAAAAAGCAGAGCAGAAAGAGGCTGTATATCCGCTTGCAAGATAAGGGATACAACCGACAAGGCAGACAAGAATCCAGCCGAAACCAACGATGAAAAAGCCGTCTCGCGTGCGCAGGTAGTGATTATGCGGCTTTACAAACAAAATGGTCAAAGCGGAGACAAGCACGGCAAAAATACTAGTGAAGAGAAAAGCCTTGCCAATGGTATTTTCTCCGTAGATAAAGGCTGCTGCGACAGCAGGAAGCATGGCAATACCAGTGAGCAGAACGATAAAGCCGTAGATTCGTATGATTAACCGAATATTTAAAATTAACCGTATGTTTCTTTTCAATTTCATAGTAAAAACCTCTTCCTGCCGGTAAACTGCCGGTCTCTTTTTTACTGGTCAAAGTTTAAGAGCGGTCGGATGTAGTATGCTACCGTTTTGCGGCACTATCTGTTTGGATTCCAGAATCGCGGTGAAAGCAGCATTAGAAGTGTAAATATTTCAAGTCTTCCTGCAATCATGAGAAAAGAAAGCAGTATCTTAATCGACAGAGAAAAAATACTGTAATTCATGACCGGGCCAACGGCGTTGAATCCAGGACCGATGTTTCCGATCGAGGAGGCGGATGCGGTAATGGCTGTTGTCATATCGTAACCGTCCAATGTAATCAGTACTGCAGCGACTACAAAGAGAAAGAAATAGAGGAAGACAAAGCCTGTAATTGACTGTACGGTATCAATGGAAAGATTTTGATCTTTTAGTTTGATTCGGGTAACGGCGTTTGGATGAAGCCGCACAAGGATTCCACGCTTGATAAGCTTGAACAGAACGAGAATCCGGATGACCTTGATACCGCCTCCGGTAGAGGAGCTGCAGCCGCCTACCCACATCAGCATAAAAAGGATCATCTTAGGAAAAGCCGGCCAAAGATCAAAATCAGTAGTACAATAACCCGTCGTTGTTAAAATGGAAACGCACTGAAAAATTGCATAACGGATGCTTTCGCCGATTCCGTGAAATACTCCTGTACAGAAGAGATAAACGGCAACTCCAGAAGTGGAGACACCAATTATCGAAAGATAAGTTCGGAATTCGGAATCCTCAATTATTTTGTGCGGACTGCGTGAAATACCGATAAAATAAAGGTTAAAATTAACGCCAGCAAGAATCATAAAAAAGGTGATAACACCATCCACATAAGCGCTGTCAAAGTGCGCTATACTGTTATTATAATTAGAAAAACCGCCGGTACCTATCGTTGAAAAGGAATGTGTGAGTGCGTCAAACCAATCAAGACCACCCAGCATTAGCATAAAAGTCTCGATTAGCGTAAAGGCAGTATAGATTACATACATTGCCCTTGCTGAATTTGTAAGTTTTGGCATTACTTTGCTGAGTGTAGGGCCTGTCAGTTCGGCAGCAGCAACAGCCATGCCGTCAAATCCAAGCGCCGGCAGCAGAGCGATTGCAATAAAGAGGATTCCAAGTCCTCCGAGCCAATGAGTAAAAGAACGCCAAAAGAGGATTCCTTTCGGCATAATTTCAATATCAGTCAGGATTGATGACCCGGTCGTTGAGAGACCCGATGCTGATTCAAAAAAAGCGTCTGTAAAATGTGGAATCGCTCCTGAAATCATAAAAGGAAGGGCAGAAATAACCGTTGCAGAAATCCAGCATACGGATACAATAAGAAAGCCATCCCTGATTTTAAAAGGGTCAGGGGATGGTCTTACTGCTTTTAATATGAAAAATCCTGCTGCACAAAGAGGGATTATGACCAGAAGAAAAGCGCGCGCAACTTCAAATTCATCGTAAAATATGCTGACCGCAGCAGAAGGAAGCATTGCCGCTCCTA
>CALXBT010000038.1 GCA_944386585.1 uncultured Clostridia bacterium
ACAGCTGGAGAGCCGGATACATCGAGAGGTGTAAGTCCGGTTCGGAGGGGAGTTCTCGGAAACCTGCCATAGCGATATGGCAAGGCGCTGGGTTCTTACCCTACTGCTTTGCTGTGTTTGTTACTGCTATAGTAGCATAAAACTGCTGTATTTTCCACTGAATTTTACGGCAGCAGAATTTTAACAAAATCTTTATTGACCCACCGGTCGGTTTTTGTTGACAGAGGGAGTCAGATAGGATATTATATTTGTGCCGACCCAAAGGTCGGAAATTTTGCAAAACAAATTGTCAGGAGGGATTTGACCTTGAAAGAAGAACAGGCAGTAGAAAAAAAGGGCATGATACAAAGAGCAAAAGAGCATAAAGCAATCACAGCGATTGTGCTGATTCTTGTGCTGATTGGATTATTTCGGATTATTTCGTTTGCGGTAGGGCTTGCAAATCCAGGCGCTATGGAAGAGACACCGGTCAGCGTAAAGGTGATGACTGCTGAATATACGGATATTTCATCTACGGTGCCGCTTTCGGGACGTATTGGACCGGCAGAGGAGGCTGCGATTATACCAATGACGGCGGGACAAGTAACGGCTGTGCATGTTAAAGTAGGGGATTATGTCAAAGCGGGCACACTTCTGTTTGAAATAGATAAAACGCAGGCGGCGACAGCCTATAATCAGGCAAAGGCAGCTTACAACTTAGCGGCAAGTACATATAACAATATGAAGACGCTTTATCAGGAAGGTGCTGTCAGCAAATCGGATTTCGACTCTGTCGAAGTCAATTATATTGCGGCGCGCGAGACATATAATGCGGCGGCAGAAGCATACAGCTACTGTAATGTTACTTCACCGATCGACGGATATGTGACATCGCTTTCGGTTTCTGTCGGCAATATGGCGGGACAGTCGATGGCAGCGTCGGTTGCCAATACTGATGTGCTTCAGATTGAAACGACGGTTTCCGAACATATCGCGGGATTTATCAGTATTGATGACGAAGTAGAGGTTTTTGTATCGGCGCTGGGAGAAACACCTTATAAAGGAACTGTAACGGCGTTTTCACCGGTACCGGCGCTTGGTACGCTGACTTATCCGATTACAATTACGCTTGATAATGAAAGCGGAGATTTAGTTTCGGGAATGTTTGCGGAAGTGAAATTTAAGGCAGAGGAAGCAGAGGAGGCAATCTGTATTCCTTCTGATGCGGTAATTATGAAAAATGGCCGTTCGATTGCTGTAACGCTTGATGAAGAGAATATTCCGACTTTTCGCGAAGTAACGACAGGAATTGATAACGGAGAATATGTCGAAATTGTGAGCGGAATTGAGGAAGGCGATATCGTTGTAATTTCCGGTCAGAATTTCGTAGATGAAGGCAAAGTTGTAAATGTTGTTGAATAGCGAAGGGGTATTATCATGAATTTATCGACTTTATCAATTAAACGGCCGGTTGCGACTGTGATGATACTTCTGATCGTCGTAATTCTTGGCGCATTTTCCATGATGAGCATTCCACTTGATCTGATGCCGGATATCGAGCTTCCGGTTGCAATGGTGATGACGACTTATGCAAATTCCTCACCGGAGGAAGTAGAAACAATGGTAACGGCACCGCTGGAATCGGCACTGGCTTCTGTCGAGGGGCTGGAGGCGCTGATTTCTTACAGTATGGACAGTACCTCTATCATTGCTGTGCAGTTTGAGATGGATACGGATATGAACTTCGCCACGCTTAATATGCGTGAGAAGATTGCGCTGATCTCCGATTATCTTCCAGATACGGTGTCAGAACCAATGGTAATGAAGATGGACATGAACAGCATGCCAGTCGTGCAGCTTTATGTTTCTTCAGATGAGATGACATTGACGGAATTGAATGAAAAAATCAGCGATAATCTTGTGCCTTATTTTGAAAGGGCTTCCGGCGTTGCTTCTGTCAGCGTTTCGGGCGGCATCGAAGAAGAGATTTCTATTCAGTTTTCACAGGAGGAGTTAAGTCTTTACGGGCTGACGCTTTCTACTGTTTCACAGCTTTTGGCGGCAGAGAATATCAATTTGCCGTCGGGCAATATTCAGCGCGGCAATTCGGAAGTTATTGTAAGAACAATCGGTGAATTTGAAGATGTAACGGATATCGAGAATCTTCCGATTACAATCGCGGACCGCAGTATCGTCAGACTCGGAGACATTGCGTCAGTGACAAAGGGATATCAGGAACAGGAGAACATTACGCGGATTGACGGAAAAACGGCGATTGGAATTATGATATCAAAGCAGTCGGACGCCAACACGGTTGAGGTTTGCGAAGCTGTGCAGAAAGTAATTGAAAAACTGTCGGCGGATAATCCGGATATGACTTTTACGGTTGGCGCTGATCAGTCGGACTATATTAAAGCGTCGATTTCTTCTGTAGCAGAATCTGCTGTAATGGGCGGACTTTTGGCAATTGTTGTTGTTTTCTTATTCCTCCGCAATCTGCGGACTACGATGATTATTGCAATTTCGATTCCGACTTCGCTTCTTGCATTGTTTGCTGTGATGAAGCTGCTTGATATTACTCTAAATCTTGTAACATTGTGCGCGATTACAATCACGGTTGGAATGCTTGTCGACAATTCGATTGTCGTACTTGAAAATATTTTCCGGAAAAGACAGGACACGGAGGATGCAACGGAGGCTGCTATACAAGGCTCAAAAGAAATTTTTCTTGCAATTGTTGCCTCGACGCTGACCACAGTTATGGTATTTATCCCGATTGCTGTAAGCGACGGAATGACATCAATCATGTTCAGGGAGTTTTGCTGGACAATCGTTATTTCACTGGTGGCATCGCTGATTGTTTCTGTTACAGTGATACCGATGCTCTGTTCTAAGGTAATGCAGGGTACAATTTCGACGGAGTATATTCGCTTCGGCAATCGAAGATATAAGTATAAATTTGTTGGAAAATTTGGCGCTTTTATTGAGAATGTCAAAGAAAAGTATGACAGAGCAATCCGCTGGGCGCTTGACAGGCGCAAGAAAGTGGTTGTTAGCTGTATTGTGGCATTTATAGTTTCACTGACCCTGATTCTTACTGTGGGTTTTGAGCTTCTTCCGGCAACGGATGAGGGAAGCATCAGTATTTCAGCAGAGTTCCCTTATGGAACGCCGCTTGCTGAAAAGGATATGATTATGGCAGAGATAGAGGAGACGGTGCTTTCACTTTCGGAGACGCAGCATGTTTCTATGACAACAGATTCTATCAGCAGCATGTCGACTGCAAATAATGCGACGGTAACGGTGACGCTTACGGATAAAAACGATAGAAAACGCAGCTCAGAGGAAATTGCAGATGATCTGAACATAGTTTTTAGTACAATTACAGCAGCTAAGGTCGAGGCGCAGGCATCTTCTTCTGTCATGGGGATGTTCGGAACAAGCGATATTAGCTTCATGATTAAGGGAAGCGACAGGGAAACACTGGAGGAGATTGGCTATGATCTGATTGAGACGGTAGAGGAGCTTGAATGCGTAGAGAGCGCGTCTCTTGATATTACGGAAGGAAATCCGCAGATTAAAGTTCATATTGACAGAAATGCGGCGGCTTATTACGGAATTACTGCATATCAGCTGGCCGGCAGTCTTTCCAGTGCAATCAGCGGAACAATGGCGACTTCGCTTTCAATTGACGGAAATGACATTGAAGTAAATCTTTCAATGAATGATGAGGCATCTTCTTCGGTAGAAAATATGCAGCAGATTCTGGTAACTGGCTCTTACGGTATTTCCGTTCCAGTCGGCCAGATTGCAACTTTTGAATATGACAACGCGCCGAGCGTTATTCAGCGCGACAATCAGACAAATTATATTACGCTGAATGTCAGTGTAACAGGAAACAGTGCAACGACGGGGTCAGATGAGGTTATTGCAGCAGTGGATTCTTATCTTTTCCCGGATGGATATTATGTAGAGGAAAGCGGCATTTATGAGCAGATGATGGATGCTTTTGGAAGTCTGTTTAATGCACTTTTGATTGCAATTGCACTTGTATTCTTGCTTCTGGCAGCCCAGTTCGAGTCGGTGATTCTGTCCTTTATCGTAATGATGGCAGTACCGTTTGCTATGAGCGGTGCGTTTCTTGCAATGTTTCTGACGGGAACTTCGCTTTCAATGACTTCATTTCTTGGTCTGATTATTTTGGTTGGAATTGTTGTAAACAACTCCATTCTGCTGGTTGAATTTATCAAGCAGAATGAAGATGAACTTGGTGTGCACGAGGCGTTGGTGCAAGCTGGCAAGATGCGACTTCGCCCGATTTTGATGAGCTGTACGACAACGGTAGTAGGAATGATTCCGCTTTCACTTGGACTTGGGGAGGGCGGTGAGATGCTCGCACCAATGGCGATTTCTATCATCGGAGGACTGATTGCATCGACACTTGTTACGCTGTTCTTGATTCCGGTACTGTATGATATCATTAACGACCGTAAAAATAAAAAGAAGCAAAGAGCAGAGGTAAGGGCGGCGCATGTCGCAGAATTGGAAGCAATGTGGGAAAAGGAGGATTCGATGCTTGAACAGTGAAGCAGCAAAGAGAGAAAAGAAACGGGCAGAGATTATGGAGGCAGCATTCCGTCTTTTTCTGCAAAAGGGGTATGCTAATACAAAAATTATAGAGATTGCAAACTCGGCAAAGATTGGAAAAGGGACTGTCTACGAATACTTTAAAAGCAAGGATCAAATTCTGCTTGATATCATTCTAAAATATGTGAAGAATGAATTCATTCAGCTTTCCGGCCGAATCAACCAAGCGCGGTCGCTTCAGGAAAAACTGCGCGCTTATATTGATTTTGAGATGGAATTTGTCGGGAAATATGGGATGTATGCGCTGGAAATTAAAAAAACAGTGCTTGCATCGACAGATACAAAGATTTCCGGTGAAATCTGCAAAGCCATTTATGATATTATTGAGGCAGAACATCGGAATATACTTCAGATTGTTGAATACGGCCTAAAAAAAGGGCAGCTAAGGAGTTTTATCAGCAGTACAGTAACAGCTCGTTTTATTGTTGGAGTAGTGGGAACTTACGCTGCGATAAGATGCGGTCTGCCGAATGAACTTGGGTTTTCCGGTACAGAAGAAGAAGGAAGTTTCTTTTCTGACCGGCTTTTGGAGCAATGTACGCCCGATGATATTATTGATTTGATTCTGCATGGAGTCGGAGTTTAATTCGGCTTGTGATGCCAATGTTTTTTGACAGTATGAAAATTGCCCGTAGAAACGACGGGTAAGAAAGAAAAAACGGAATTAAAGGAAAGAAACAAAAAAGCGCATGCTATAGATTTCATTTTATAGCATACGCTTTTTGTTTTATCGGGGGAAAATATATCTTGACTATTTATTTTCCAGCACCGCAGCATTTTTTATATTTTTTTCCGCTGCCGCATGGACACGGGTCGTTTCTGCCAGGTTCTTTTTCTTTGACGACCGTGCGGGAACGGCGCCATTGGTCAGCAAGCTCTTTACGCTCGTCAAGCGTGAGAATATCGTCCCATTCTTCAAGGCCGAAAAGATAATCTGCCTGTGCGTTCAGCATATTGAAGAAAAGTTTATCCCAGATGATTTCGAGCGTAAGCTCGCTTTCTTCAGTAATCTTGTCGAGGTCAAATGTTTTTTTCAAACTGGTCTGGATGCCGTCGAGAAACCCCATAAAAATAACAGGGTCAGCTTCATATTGTTCTGCCAGATCTTTAAAAGTACCAGTTACTTTTTTCTTTTTATCTTTTAAAATTCCCTGATAAATGCGCTGTTCAGTGCTGCTGTACTTTTCCCAGAAATCGTCAAAGGTTTCAGCAGTCTGGTTTTCAATTAGGTTTGTCCAATCCTGATAAAGTGACATAGGATACCTCCGTATTTTTAATAAGTAATTGTTTTGCTGATTTCAATGATATCGCCGACAACAGCGCTGCCTGTTGGGAGCGGGCCGGCACCGCGACCATAAAACATCAGTTCACCGACTGCATTGCCGGTAATGAATATGGCATTGAATTCATTGCTGACACCGGCAAGAGGATGATTTTCTGCAAGGCGCATCGGTTTTACACTATATTGGAGCTTGCCGTTTTCTTTCTTTGCATGTGCAATCAGCTTGATTTTTTCTCCGTTTGCTCTTGCTTCAGCAATATCTTTTTCGGTAATTCTGCTGATGCCGAGAGTCGGGATTTCTTCCGGTTTGACATAAACGCCGAAGGCAAGAGCCATGAGAATCGTGAGTTTGTTTGCTACATCGATACCTTCAACATCGGCAGTCGGATCGGCTTCTGCAAAACCTTTCTCCTGCGCGCTTTTCAGTGCAGTTTCGTATGGAAGTCCTTCTTCTGTCATTTTCGTTAGAATATAGTTTGTAGTACCATTGACAATTCCCATAATTTCGGTAAATTCATTGCCGCGAAGTACGGTGCTGACTGCATTTAAAATCGGAATACCGCCGCCCACAGAGGCTTCAAACTTAAACTGTACGCCGTTTTCGGAAGCTGTCTTTAAAAGCTTGTCGTAATTGGCAGCTACCGCTGCTTTATTGGCCGTGACAACATGTTTGCCGTTTTTCATGGCGTTTATCATAAAGGTTGTCGCAGGTTCAATGCCGCCCAGCGCTTCTACTACGATATCGATCTCATCGCTTTTAAGAATGCAGTCCGGATCGTCGCTTATGATATCAGGGTCAATATCAATATCGCGTTTTTTGTTTTTGTTTCTTGCCAGGACTCCTGCTACGCAGACGGGTTTGCCTGCTGCCTCTGCGATGCTGTTTCTGTTCATGGAAAGAATCTGAAAAGTGCCGCTGCCCACATTGCCGATGCCAAGAAGTCCAACTTTCACAGTCTTCATAGAAATTAAATCTCCTTACTTCAAATTGTTTCTGATTTGTCGTTTCCGATAGATAATGATTGAATTATATACTATTTTCTCTGCTTTGTCTTTAAATTTTTGAGAAAAAGACGAAATTTCAGCGGTGTCGCTTTCTTTTTCAGGATAAACCATGTATAATAAATGCGGTTTTGATTGAAAGGAGAACGATAATGGCGTTTCATATTGTATTTGTCGAGCCGGAAATACCGCCGAATACCGGTAATATCGCGCGTTCTTGCGCGGCGACAGGCAGCGTGCTGCATCTTGTAAAACCGCTGGGATTTTCCATTGATGACAAGAGTCTTAGGCGGGCAGGTCTCGATTACTGGCCGTATGTCAAGCTGGAGGTTCATGAAAGCCTTGCTGATTTCATGAAAAAATACGGGCCGGAAGGGGAGAGCCGGAGAATGTATTTAGCAACGACGAAAGGAAAACATCGTTATACTGATATCGCCTATCAAGACGAAGATATGATTCTGTTCGGCAGGGAAACAGCAGGACTTCCGCGTGATTTTATTGCGGCGCACAAAGAGTATGCGATTCGGATTCCGATGAGTGAGAATACACGGCTGCGCTCATTAAATCTTGCCAATTCAGCGAATATTATTCTGTTTGAGGCTCTGCGGCAGCTTGGATTTCCCGGACTTGAATAGAAAAAGATAAAAAAGGATTGAAATTTGCGGATTATTTGCAAAAGATTGGTGAAAGATATTAAAAAAAGAGCCAGATTGTGGTATACTCAAAAAATACAGAGCAACTCAAATATTTTATCAATATCAAAGAAGAGTTTAGGAGGAATTTAAAAATGGCGATTAAAATTGGCATCAGCGGCTTTGGACGCATCAGCAGAGTGGTGATTCGTGCAGCGATGGACGATCCCAGCTTGGAGATTGCAGGAATCAATGTCCGCAATGCCGACAAAGAGTACATGGTATATATGCTGAAATATGATACGATTTTCGGAAGATTTCCGAAACCGCTTGATACATATGAGGACGGCATTGTTATAGACGGCAGAAAGATTCCTGTTTTCAGCGAGAGCGAAGCGCTTAACATTCCGTGGGCTTCCTGCGGAGCAGAATATATCGTAGAAGGAACGGGCGCTTATGTAACAACAGAAAAAGCGCTTGATCATATTCAGGCAGGCGCAAAAAAGGTAGTGATTACAGCGCCTGCAAAAGATAAAGAAACGCCTACTTTTGTAATGGGAGTCAACCATAAAGACTATAAGCCGGAGTATCAGATTGTTTCTAATGCATCCTGCACGACGAACTGTCTGGCACCGCTTGTAAAAGTACTGGAGGATAACTGGGGTATTGAACATGGCCTGATGTCGACGATTCATGCCGCAACGGCAAAGCAAAAGGTGGTGGATGCGCGATCGATGAAAGACTGGCGTACCGGCAGAAGCTCGTTTGGCAATATCATTCCGTCTACAACAGGAGCTGCAAAGGCGGTCGCGCTTGTTATCCCGTCAATGGCGGGCAAAATGACAGGTATTTCTTACCGTGTTCCAGTAGCGGATGTTTCGCTTGTTGATCTTAATGTACTGCTTAAAAAAGAAACGACTTACGGGGAAATTTGCCAAAAAATGAAAGAAGCTTCTGAAACTTATATGAAGGGTGTTCTTGAATATGTCGATGATGAGGTCGTATCAAGCGATTTTATCGGTGATTCGCATACCTCTATTTTTGACGCACGAGAGGGAATTGCCGTGAATGATAAACTCTTTAAGATTATTGCTTTTTATGATAATGAATACGGCTACTCCAGCAAGGTACTTGAACTGATTAAGCATATGTACAGCGTAGACCAGAAATAGCGGAAAACAGAAGATAAAAAGAGGCAGGATCAATTTGCTTCATTATAAAATATGGGGAAAAGCAGCCGGATGGCAGAGAGCGATTGGTGAAAGTATAAAGATGAATAAGCTTTTCGCGGCGCAGCACGGATAGCGAAAGGGAGAGGGAAAGATATGAAAACAAAAGTCGGAATCAACGGATTTGGGAGAATCGGCAGAAATGCGCTGAAAATTGCGCTGCAAAAGGATGTGAATTTTGAAATTGCTGCTGTTAATGACTTGACGGATCCTGTCACGCTTGCGCACCTTCTGAAGTATGACAGCTGCTTTGGGAAATTTAAAGGGGAAGTATCGGCAGCGGACGGCGCAATCATTGTTAATGGTAAAAGAATTAACATTTTTGCGGAAGCTAATCCGGAAAACATTGACTGGAAATCGGCAGGCGTAGAAGTTGTTATGGAATCAACTGGCCGTTTTACGAAGCGGGAGGAAGCGCAGAAACATTTGAAAGAGGGTGTGAAGAAAGTCGTGATTTCGGCGCCGGCAACAGACGAAGATATTACTATTGTGATGGGTGTCAATGAAGAAAAGTATGATGCAGCCAAGCATCACATTATTTCCAATGCGTCATGTACAACAAACTGTCTGGCGCCGCTTGCTAAAGTCGTCGATCAGGAATACGGCATTGTGCAGGGACTGATGACAACGATTCATTCGTATACAAACGATCAGAGAATTCTCGATTTGCCGCACAGCGATCTTCGGCGTTCGCGCGCGGCGTGTCTTTCGATGATCCCCACTACGACAGGGGCTGCAAAAGCGGTGGCACTGGTACTTCCGCAGCTGGAGGGAAAGCTCAACGGTATGGCGATGCGCGTGCCGAC
>CALXBT010000039.1 GCA_944386585.1 uncultured Clostridia bacterium
GCGGACCATCTTTCCTCCGCGCTTGCTTCGATTTGCGCTCTGCTTGATCCGGAGGTGATTGCAGTCGGCGGCGGTGTAAGCCATGCAGGCGATTTTCTTTTTCAGACGCTCTGCGCGCAGCTGAAAGAAAAATCGTTTTATAAAGCGGATTATTTGGTAGTGCCAGCAGCGCTTGGAAACGATGCTGGTATCGTGGGTGCTGCGATGCTGTATCGCAGCTGAAGCATCTGGTTTTTCGGATTGCTTTTTCAGCTTTTACCAAAAAAGAAAGAGGTAAAAATCAAATAAAGCAAGTGAAGAAAGGATTGAGATGATGAAACTGAAAACGAAAATATTTTTATGGATAGATATTGGGATTACGATAGTGCAAATCGCAGTATTGTCCTATATGATTCATACAACGATTGATTTACTGTCGTTTGGCAGCATGGCAGTAATGTTTTTTGTTTTGCTGTACGGCGCGCGGTGGTTTGGCATGGTTCTTACTGTAATTGCAATAGCGATGTCTATGCGCTATGAAACAAAGGGATGGCTGGCGGCGGCTTCTATTCTTCAAGTACTCAGTTCTGTACCGTGGATATTCTTTTGTATTTTCTTGCCTGCGCTTCTTTCATGGGTTGATATTTTTGCTGCCGCGACGCTATTAGTAGCAATAGCCGGTTTTATCATTGCAGGCAGCAAAGGCTGGTGGGATAGCCGGCCGTAGTACTAAAACAACGATAAAAACACCTGACCGAAAAGGAAGATTGGCAGGTGTTTTTAATTTTTACCATATTTTAGGAAATAAAATATTTGTTTCGATATTTTTTTAACAATTTTGAATACGATATTGTGCAATCGCATTGACAAGTTTGTCGAGTTCTTGATATAATTGTCGAGTAACTTTTTGAAAATAGTATGTTTAATAAAAGACTGAAAATTGTGAAATTTATAACACGGAAGGACGGCTTTTGAATGGAATTTGATTTGAAAAGAATCGATGAAATCATCGACGCCTGCGGCTGCGAGGCAAAAAATCTTATTACAGTTTTGCAGAATGTACAGGCGGAGCTGCGGTATCTCCCCAACGAGGTGATGGAGCATATTGCAAAACGAATGGATATCAGCGTTGCGAAGGTATTTTCGGTTGCAACTTTTTATGAGAACTTTTCTCTCAATGCAAAGGGGGAATATGTTATTAAAATCTGTGACGGAACGGCCTGTCATGTGAGAAAATCGATCCCGATTTTAACCAAGGTGCGTGAGCTTCTTGAGCTCAGTGAAGAAAAACCGACAACGGATGACATGATGTTTACTGTAGAGACCGTATCGTGTCTTGGGGCCTGCGGGCTTGCCCCTGTTCTGACGGTAAACGATAAAGTATTCCCGGCAATGACGCCGGAAAAGGCTGAACAGCTGATTCAGGATATTAAGGAGGGCAAGATAGAGTGTTAGCATCAAGACAAGAATTGACAGCGTTTCGCGAAGCATGCAAGGCGGCGCTGAATGCACAAAAAATAAGGATTCTGGTATGTGCGGGCACTGGCTGCGTTGCAGGCGGAAGCCTTGATGTGTATCAGAGACTCATCGATATCTGCAAAGAAAAGCAGCTTCCGGTTAGTATAGAGCTGGAGGAAGAAGTAGAGCATGAATCAATTGGTATCAAAAAGAGCGGTTGCCACGGATTCTGCGAGATGGGTCCTTTGGTAAAGATTGAGCCGATGGGCTGGCTGTATCTTAAAGTTTCGGTGAATGACTGTGAGGAAATTGTTGAAAAAACTGTAGTGCACGGAGAGCCGGTGGAGCGTCTTTTTTATGTGCAGGACGGCAAAACTTATGAAAAGCAGTTCGATATTCCGTTTTATGAAAAGCAGACGAGAGTCGTTCTCGGACAATGCGGGCAGATTGATGCCGACTCTATCAGAGAATATATCGCAGAGGGCGGCTATACCGCACTGGAAAAGGCGCTGTTTGAAATGGGCGGCGAGCAGGTCTGTGATGAAATAGAGAAGTCCGGTCTGCGCGGACGCGGCGGCGGGGGTTATCCTGCCGGTAAAAAATGGGCGCAGGTACGCAGGCAGAAAGAAGAAGTGAGATACATTGTTTGCAATGGAGACGAGGGAGATCCGGGCGCGTTTATGGACCGCAGCATCATGGAAGGAAATCCGCACAGAATGCTGGAGGGTATGGTTATTGCCGGTATCGCAGCAGATGCGCACGATGGATATATTTATGTAAGGGCAGAATATCCTCTGGCCGTAAAAAGATTGAAGCGCGCTATTGAGGAAGCGGAAGCCTGCGGAATTTTGGGCGAGAATATTCTCGGAACGGGATTTGCTTTCCGTATGCACATCAATCAGGGCGCCGGTGCATTTGTCTGCGGCGAAGGCAGCGCACTGACTGCTTCCATTGAAGGCGACAGAGGCATGCCGCGCGTAAAGCCGCCTCGAACGGTGGAGGCGGGGCTTTTTGGCAAGCCGACTGTATTAAATAATGTAGAAACTTTTGCGAATGTGCCGCTGATTATTGCAAACGGTGTGGACTGGTACCGCTCTATCGGTACAGAAACGAGTCCGGGTACGAAGGCATTTGCAATTACGGGAAATGTAAAAAATACAGGACTTGTAGAAATTCCAATGGGTGCAACGCTGCGGGAGATTATTTTTGATATCGGCGGCGGCATTAAAAATGACGAGGAATTTAAAGCGGTGCAGATCGGAGGACCTTCCGGAGGCTGTCTTACATTTGGAAAGGAGCAGCTTGACTTTACGCTGGATTTTGATTCGCTGAAGAAGGTGGGCGCGATGATTGGATCAGGAGGCCTTGTTGTAATGGACGAGCATACCTGCATGGTGGAAGTAGCCCGTTTCTTTATGAATTTCACACAGAATGAATCCTGCGGAAAGTGCGTGCCGTGCCGTGAGGGGACAAAGCGTATGCGGGAGATTCTTGAAAAGATTGTAGCCGGAAAAGGAACGCTTGAAGATCTGGAATTATTAGAGGAACTGGCGGAAACTGTTTCCAAAACAGCACTCTGCGGGCTTGGAAAGACTGCGGCAAATCCTATTCTTTCAACGCTGAAATATTTCAAGGATGAGTATATTGCACATGTAGTGGACAAAAAATGTCCGGCGGGTGTTTGCAGTGCGCTGAAAACTTTCAGAATTGATGAAACAAAGTGCAGAGGCTGTTCGCTCTGTGCAAAGAAATGTCCGGTCGGTGCTATCAGCGGGGAGCTGAAAAGCCCGTTTGTGATTGATTCGGAGAAGTGCATTCAGTGCGGAGCCTGTCAGGCAAGCTGTAATTTCGGTGCTGTAATCTGCGAGTAAGGAGGGGGATACCAGTGGGTTTTATGTATATCGACGATATGAAAGTCGAATTTGAAAATGAAAAAAATATTCTTGAAGTAACGCGTAAGATTGGCATAGAGCTTCCAACGCTGTGTTACTATTCGGAACTTTCTACATACGGAGCATGCCGCATGTGCATGGTAGAAAATGAACGCGGCGGATTTGAGGCAGCTTGCTCGACGCTTCCGCGCGAGGGCATGAGAATTAAGACGAATACGCCGGCGCTGATCAAGCACCGCAGGATGATTTTAGAGCTGCTGCTTGCGGCGCACTGCAGAGACTGTACAACTTGTGATAAAAGCGGAGCTTGCCGTTTGCAGGAGCTTGCGCTGCGCTACGGCGTAAAGTCGGTGCGGTTTGAGGATCATAGGCAAAAGAAGCCGCTTGATACGAGCAGTAAGAGTATTGTGCGGGATCCAAATAAATGTATTCTCTGCGGAGACTGTGTGCGTGTATGCCGTGAAAAGCAGGGACTTGGAATTCTTGATTTTGCATACCGCGGTTCTAAAATGCGCGTAATGCCGGCATTTGACCGCTGCATTGCAGATACTGACTGTGTTAACTGCGGACAATGCGCGGCTGTCTGCCCGACTGGCGCGATCACCGTAAAGGATGAGACGGATATTATGTGGAAATATTTGAATGATCCGACAAAGCGGGTGGTTGTACAGGTGGCGCCGGCAGTGCGTGTAGCGCTCGGAGAGCAGTTTGGCCTGCCAGAGGGCACAAATGTAATGGGAAAAATTGTAAAAGCGCTTAAGATGATGGGTGTTGATAAGGTCTTTGATACGGTTGTGAGTGCTGATATGACTGTTGTTGAAGAGGCGGGCGAGTTCTTGGAGCGGGTTGCGGCCGGCGGTCCGTTTCCGATGTTTACCTCCTGCTGCCCTGCGTGGATTAAATATGCAGAGATAAAACATCCGGAACTGATTAACAAAAACATTTCCAGCTGTAAATCGCCGATGCAGATGTTTGGCGCTGTGATTGATGAACTTTATGGAAACGACAGCGAGAGAGAATTGGTTTCTATTGCTGTGATGCCTTGTACAGCGAAAAAATATGAAGTATCACGCCCTGAGTTTACGAGAAAGGATGGCAAGCGTATTGTTGAGCTTTCTTTGACGACGCAGGAACTTGCCAATATGATTAAAAACGCAGGAATTGACTTTGCAAATCTGGAAGAAGAATTTCTTGATGCACCGTTTGATATGGGCGGCAGCGGTGCCGGCGTGATTTTCGGCGTCACCGGAGGCGTGGCGGAAGCGGTAATCCGTGAATGTGCAAAGGATAAAACAACGGCTTATATCAAAGAAATGCGCGAAGTTGGCGTACGCGGCAAAAAGAGTCTGAAAGAGGCTGTAATCAATGTTGACGGCAGAGAGGTGCGCATTGCAGTCGTGCATGGACTGAAAGCGGCAGAGGACTTAATTGTCAGCATGAATCAGGGAGAGGCGTATTATGATATTGTTGAAGTAATGGCCTGCCCGGAGGGATGTATCGGCGGCGCTGGTCAGCCGTTTGCACTGCGGCCGAGAAGGGACAAACGGGCAAAGGCACTTTATCGTACGGATAATGATATGAGTGTAAAATACTCCAGCAAGAATCCGGAAACGGTTTATGTTTTCGATGAGGTAATTAAAGACAGAAATCATGAGATGCTGCATGTACATTATCATCGGAATGAAAAGTAGCAGAGAAGAAAGATAGAATATAAAATAAAGAGGACAGGAAATATTTCCTGTCCTCTTTATTTTATGCTGAGTACTTCCTTAAAAAAGTAGTGCTTGTCCGTGTTTAAAAAATTTTAAAGAGAAGTGCGCTTTTCGGAAACCCACTGTCCGGCAGCTTATTTAATATCAGCTTTCCAAAGGCCATGAATATTGCAGTATTCATATGCGGCAACAGCCTTTTCTCCGTCTGCAAGCAGAAAAACTGCTTCCGGCTCGCCTGTATGGTCAAGATATTTTCTCTGACATCCTTTATCAGTTTCAAGAATAATCCAGGCAATGTGATGCTCTTCCAGCATCGGATGGTCAACGCTGCCGACTCTTACGGTTACTTTATTGTCGGTTCTTGAAACGACAGGAACATGCTTTTCTGCTGCGCCGTCACTCTCGCCAGGAATCAGTTCAGTCATCTTTTCACCGCAGCAGACGATTGGAACTCCTTTGTCTTCTATCATTTCCACGATATTTCCACAGTGCATACATTTAAAAATTCTCGTTTTCATAGATTCTCCCTCCGAATTCTTTTATTTAGTATCATGGTATTTTTGAATACAGTTTATACTCTAATTATTCCCTGATTTTAGAAAATGTAAACAGCATCTTGGAAAAGATGTTAACAGAATTTCATGATATTGGCCCTGAGATGCACAGCGCATACTATATATAGTAGAAAATAAATGGAAGCTTGGACTGTTGCTTTGACAGTAAAAATATCGTCCGCTGCGTATTTGGAATAAAAAGTACAGACAAAAAATAAAACACCCGGACGAGTGTATATATAAGTGAGCTTTAAAGCATTGGAAATACTCAATCAATAGAATGTAAAATGTACAAAATTCAAGAAAACTTTTTTCTAAAAAATGCTTGCAATCTTTTGCCGGATAGTGTAACATTATAAGGTCTGCTTTAGGCGATGAAGCGGGAAGTTGCTGAGCTATCAGGTAATTTCCGCAGAGAATTGTCCCCGCAGGACGGGGGCGAAGGGATTCGCTGTTGTTTTGTCTGTGTATGAAAACAGGAAACACACGGAGGCGTGTTAAGAGCAGAACGCGGTACTGAAAAACCGCATACGCCTTGAAAACAACAGATTTTGCCGAAAGAGTTGCACGGCGGAGAAAGAACCCCTTGTGCGAGAATAGCGAAAACAGTACAAAAATTCAGGAGGAACAAAATGAGCGAATTACAAAAAATCAGAATTAAGCTGAGAGCTTATGATCACGCGCTTCTTGACGCTTCTGCGGCGAAAATCGTAGAAACTGCAAAGAAGACGGGTGCAGATGTATCAGGACCGATTCCGCTTCCGACAGAGAAGGAAGTCATTACGATCCTGAGAGCTGTCCATAAGTATAAGGACAGCCGTGAGCAGTTTGAACAGAGAACGCACAAAAGACTCATCGACATCACAAACGCGACACCTAAGACAACGGACGCACTGACAAAGCTCGACCTGCCGGCAGGCGTTGATATCGAAATCAAGCTGTAAGGCAAAGTAGTAAGACAGAATAAGGGTACTCCCTTAGAATGATCTGGCTGCACCGCGTGGACTACAAGTTTCAAAATTTATAAAGAAGCAAAGGAAGCGAGGGCTGCTGCGGCGAGATCCGCTGTAAGAGAAAAGGAGAACAAGAATATGAAAATGATTTTGGGAAAGAAAATCGGAATGACACAGATTTTCTCCGAAACAGGAGAAGTGATTCCGGTAACTGTGATCGAAGCAGGTCCGGAAGTCGTTACACAGGTGAAGACGGAAGAGACTGACGGCTATGACGCAGTACAGATCGGTTTTGAGGATGCAAAGCCACAGAGAGTAAACAAGCCGCTTACCGGCCATTTTGCAAAAGCAGGAGTTTCAGTAAAAAAACATCTTGCTGAATTTAAGCCGGATGAGGGAGACAGCTATGAAGTCGGACAGGTTATTACAGTTGCCGATTTTGAAGAAGGAAAGAAGCTTGATGTTACCGGAATTTCTAAAGGTAAGGGAACGCAGGGTAACATTAAGAGACACGGCCATCACAGAGGACCGATGACACATGGTTCAAAGCACAAGAGACTTGCCGGTGCACTGGCTGCAGGTACCTATCCGTCAAGAGTATTTAAGGGCAACAAAGGACCTGGAAGAATGGGCCGCGAGACAGTAACTGTCCAGAATGTGGTTCTTGTAAAAGTTATTGAAGACAGAAACCTCATGCTCGTAAAGGGTGCGGTGCCGGGCGGCAAAGGCGGCCTGCTTCGCATTCAGTACGCAGTAAAAGGTCAAGAAAAATAAGCTAGGAAGGGAGGAAGTAGAAAATGGCAACAGTAAAAATGCTTAATATGAGTGGTGCAGAAGTTGGCACTATCGAGCTCGCCGACGCAGTATTCGGAATCACTCCAAACCAGTACGCTGTTCATACAGTGGTAAAGAATTACCTAGCGAATCAGAGACAGGGCACGCAGTCCGCAAAGAACAGAAGCGAAGTAAGAGGCGGCGGCAGAAAGCCTTTCAGACAGAAGGGAACAGGCCGTCACAGACAGGGAAGCTCTACAGATCCGTCACAGGTAGGCGGCGGCATCGTATTCGCACCGAAGCCGAGAGATTATAGATATACAATACCGAAGAAGGTAAGGCGACTTGCAATGTTATCGGCGCTCTCCTCAAAGGCGGAGGAAAAGGAAATTATCGTGCTTGACAGTTTGACATTCGAAGCGCCAAAGACAAAAGAAATGATCAAGGTGCTTGAAAATGTGCAGGCTGCAAAGAAGGCGCTTATCGTAACAGCGGAAAAGGATGAAAATGTGGTAAGATCCGCAGCGAATATTCCGGGTGTGAGAACAGCGCTTGTTGGTACGATGAATGTATACGAAATCATCAATCATACAAATTTGATTCTTACTGCTGATGCAGTAAAGAAAATTGAGGAGGTGTACGCATAATGAAAACTCCTTACGATGTAATCATCAAGCCGGTGATCTCTGAAAAGTCAATGGACGATGCACAGGCGAAAAAATACACATTTAAGGTTGCAAAGGACGCCAATAAGACGCAGGTTAAACTGGCAGTCGAAGAGATTTTCGATGTTGAAGTGAAAAAGGTCAACATCATGAATGTTAACGGAAAGAAAAAAAGAATGGGAAGATATGTAGGTATGACAGCTTCTTCAAAGAAAGCTATCGTTACTCTGACGGATAAGAGTAAGGAAATCGAATTCTTCCAGGGACTGTAAATAGGAGGTAGTAAAACATGGGAATCAGAAAATATAATCCGACTACTCCTGGTTTAAGAGGAATGACAGTTTCTACTTTTGAAGAAATCACAAAGAGTGCTCCTGAGAAATCACTCACTGTAACGCTCAAGAAACATTCAGGTAGAAACCAGAGAGGTAAAATCACCGTAAGACACAGAGGTGGCGGTTACCGGCCGAAGTACAGAATCATTGATTTCAAGAGAACTAAGGATGGAATACCGGGAAAAGTTGCGGCAATCGAATATGATCCGAATAGAAGCGCAAATATCGCGCTGATTGTATATGCAGACGGTGAAAAGAGATATATCATTGCTCCGAACAAGCTCATGGTCGGCGATGTTATCGTATCGGGACCGGATGCAGATATCAAGATTGGAAATGCGCTTCCGCTTGAAAATATTCCTGTTGGTACAGTAATTCATAATGTAGAGCTCAAACCGGGCAAAGGCGGACAGCTTGCAAGGTCTGCCGGAAACGGCGCGCAGCTTATGGCAAAGGAAGATAAGTATGCACAGGTAAGACTTCCTTCCGGTGAAGTTAGAAAGGTAAGAATGGAATGCAGAGCCACGATCGGCGAAGTAGGAAATCTTGACCATGCGAACATTCAGATTGGTAAAGCAGGCAGAAAGAGACATATGGGTATTCGTCCGACAGTAAGAGGTTCTGTAATGAACCCGAACGATCACCCGCACGGCGGTGGTGAAGGTAAGGCCGGAATCGGTAGAGTGAGTCCGGTTACACCTTGGGGCAAGCCTGCGCTTGGTTACAAAACGAGAAAGAAGAACAAGGCTTCCAATCAATATATCGTTAAGAGAAGAAATGAGAAATAAGGAAGGAGCATAGAGAATGGGTAGATCACTGAAAAAAGGTCCTTTCGTAAACGCGAAGCTGCTCAAGGCTATCGATGAGATGAATGCAGCAAACGATAAGAAAGTAATCAAGACTTGGTCAAGACCATCCACGATATTCCCGCAGATGGTAGGACACACGATCGCAGTTCACGACGGCAAGAAGCACGTTCCTGTATATATCACGGAAGATATGGTAGGGCATAGACTCGGAGAGTTTGCTCCGACCAGAAATTACAGAGGTCATGCTGCCGACAAGACCACGAAGAAGAAGTAAGAAAGGAGAACATAGAAATGGAAGCAAAAGCAATTGCAAAATATGTAAGAATGTCTCCTATCAAGCTCAAGCCTGTTTGCGATCTCGTAAGAGGCAAAGACTTAAACGAGGCACTGACAATTTTAAAATTTACTCCGGGCAAGGGTTCGGAGATTGTAGAAAAGGTTGTAAAGTCAGCGGCAGCAAATGCTGAAAACAACTTCGATATGAATCCTGACGAGCTATATGTTGCTGAAGTTTATGCCCATCAGGGACCTACTATGAAGAGATGGAGAGCCGGCGCACAGGGCAGAGCATCCATCATACTCAAGAGAATGAGTCATGTAGGCGTTACTCTGAAAGAAAGAAACTAAGATAGGAGGTTTACTAAATGGGTCAGAAAGTAAGTCCACATGGATTAAGAGTGGGCGTGATTAAGGACTGGGATTCCAAATGGTATGCAAATAAGAATAACTTCGCAGATTACCTCATCGAAGACAATCAGGTAAGAACGTTTGTAAAAAAGAAATTATATGCTGCAGGCGTTTCAAAGGTACTTCTCGAAAGAGCTGCCAATAATCAAATAAAAGTCATCATACTTGTGAACAGACCGGGTATGGTAATCGGAAGATCAGGAAGCGGAATCGACGAAATCAAGGCTGATATTGAGAAGATGACAGGCAAGACCGCAGTCATTGAAATTAAGGAAATCAAGAGAGCTGAGATGGATGCACAGCTGACAGCAGAGAGCATTGCTCAGGCACTTGAAAGAAGAATTTCATTCAGAAGAGCAATGAAGCAGGCTATCGGCAGAACGATGAAAGCCGGCGCAAAAGGCATCAAGGTGCTTGTAAGCGGAAGAGTCGGCGGCGCTGAAATTGCCCGTTCTGAAAAATACAGCGAAGGAAATGTTCCTCTTCATACGCTCCGTGCAAATATTGATTATGGTTTTGCAGAAGCAGATACGACATATGGTAAGCTTGGTGTAAAGGTATGGATCAATCACGGCGAAATTCTTGACAAGGGTCTTCAGAGCGCGGCTCCGGAAGAAAAGCCGGAAAGACGCGGCGACAAGCGCGGAAGACAGGGCGGTGACAGACGCGGAAACAGGGAAGACAGAAGAAGAGAGGACAGACGCGGCGGCCGCGACAGAGATACAAGAGCGGAGGCGCCGAAGGCGGTCAACCCGAGAGTGAGAAAAACTCCGAAGGCTGCACCGGTACCGGAAGCGGCTGAAGAAGCGGCACCACAGGAAAACGAAGCTCCGGCAGCACCTGCTGCACCGGAAGCTGAAGCATAGAAGCTTAGGAAAGGAGGAACACGCTCATGTTAATGCCAAAGCGCGTGAAACGCAGAAGAGTTCACAGAGGAAGAATGAAGGGCGTTGCGACAAAGGGTAATACAATTACTTACGGAAGCTACGGCCTCGTTTCACAGGAATGCGGATGGATCACTTCCAATCAGATCGAAGCTGCCAGAATTGCGATGACAAGATCGATTAAAAGAGGTGGTAAAGTATATATCAAAATTTTCCCGCACAAGTCGGTAACAAAGAAGCCGGCGGAAGTTCGTATGGGTTCCGGTAAGGGTGCACCTGAATACTGGGTAGCAGTTGTAAAGCCGGGCAGAGTTATGTTTGAAATCGACGGTGTCTCCGAAGAAAAGGCAAGAGAGGCTATGAGACTTGCAGCGCACAAGTTGCCTGTAAAGTGTAAATTTGCAATCAAGGAAACCGTAAGTGCAGAGGGTGGTGAGGCATAATGGAATTGAAGAAAATGAGAGATATGACAGTGCCTGAACTCAATGCAGAGCTCAAGAAGCAGAAGAACGAACTCTTCAATCTGAGATTTCAGCATGTAACAGGACAGCTTGAAAACCCGATTAAAATGCGGGATGTCAAAAAAGATATTGCTAGAATTAAAACCGTTATCAGGGAAAAAGAGCTTCAAGGCTAAAGGAAAGGAGGATGAATTATGACAGTTGAAAGAAATAGAAGAAAGACTAAGGTCGGTATCGTCGTGAGCGATAAAATGGATAAGACGATTACAGTTGCAATCGAAGACTTCGTAAGACATTCCCTTTATGGTAAGGCCGTAAAGAGAACCAAGAAGGTTAAAGCTCATGATGAGAATAACGAATGCAATATCGGAGATACAGTAAGAATTATGGAAACAAGACCGCTCTCAAAGGATAAGAGATGGAGACTTGTGAACATTATCGAAAAGGTTAAGTAAAGGAGGCACCAGAACATGATTCAGACTGAAACCAGATTAAGAGTCGCAGATAATTCCGGTGCAAAAGAGCTTCTGTGCATTCGCATTCTCGGCGGAACAAGCCGTCAGTATGCGAATATCGGTGATGTTATCGTCTGCGCTGTAAAAGACGCAACACCGGGCGGCGTGGTAAAGAAGAGCGACGTTGTAAAAGCCGTTGTCGTGAGAACGAAAACCGGTGCAAGAAGACCGGACGGAAGCTATGTAAAGTTCGACCAGAACGCTGCGGTTATCATTAAGGAAGATAAGAATCCGGTAGGTACTCGTATCTTCGGACCAGTTGCCAGAGAGCTTCGTGATAAGGGATTCATGAAGATTGTATCTCTCGCGCCGGAAGTATTATAGGAGGTGCAGGCAATGAAGATTAAGAAAGACGATATGGTAATGGTGATTACCGGAAAAGATAAAGGCAAAAAAGGCAAGGTATTAAAAGCAATGCCGAAAGAAAACAGAGTCATCGTAGAAGGAATCAACATACAGACGAAGCACCAGAAGCAGACAGCAAAGGAAAGAGCTGAAATCAAGCATGTAGAAGGACCTATCAATGTGTCCAATGTGATGTACTACGATAAAAAAGCAGATGCTCCTGTAAGAATCGGATATAAGATGGAAAACGGTAAGAAAGTCAGAATATCCAAGAAAACAGGTACTGTAATAGACTAAGAAAGGAGGAGACGATTATGACAGCCAGATTAAGAGAGACATACAGGAATGATGTATTCCCGGCTTTGAACGAGAAGTTCCGGTATAAAAATGTAATGGAAACACCAAAGCTCGTAAAAGTTACGATTAACATGGGACTTGGCGAAGCAAAGGATAATGCAAAGCTCATGGAAGGAGCAGTAGAAGAACTCGCAGTTATTTCAGGCCAGAGACCAGTCGTAACAAAAGCGAAGAAGTCTATCGCGAACTTCAAGGTGAGACAGGGCATGCCTGTCGGCGCAAAAGTAACGCTCAGAGGAGACAACATGTATGAGTTTATCGATAAATTCTTCAATATCGCTCTTCCTCGTGTAAGAGACTTTAAGGGCGTTTCCAAGAATTCTTTCGATGGACGCGGAAATTACTCTATGGGTATCAAGGAACAGCTCATATTCCCGGAAATCAACTACGATCAGGTTGACAAGATTAAGGGTATGAACATCGTGTTTACAACGACGGCAAAAAGTGATGAAGAAGCAATGGAGCTTCTCCGCCTTCTTGGAATGCCGTTTGAGAAATAGGAGGGAAATATGGCAAAGACATCTCTCAAGGTAAAGCAGGCGAGAAAACCAAAGTACTCGACCAGAGCATATACAAGATGCAGAATCTGCGGAAGACCGCACTCCGTTTTGAGAAAGTACGGAATTTGCAGAATCTGTTTCAGAGAGCTTGCTTATAAAGGTGAAATTCCTGGTGTAAAAAAAGCAAGCTGGTAAAGAGCGTAAGTGAATTTGCGCAGGTCGTTTCAGCCAAAGCGGATAAGCTGAGTGCGGCGCCTCTCCTCTCTTTCATGTTTGCAGGAGAAGGCAGGGCCGTTTTGAAAGCTGGCTTGGTTTAGCGAAACCGCGCGAGGAAGGAGAAATAAAGTAATGACAATGACAGATCCTATAGCAGATATGCTAACGAGAATCAGAAATGCCAATACTGTAGGACATGACACAGTGGATGTACCGGCTTCCAAAATGAAGAAGTCGATTGCCGGAATTCTGCTGGAAGAAGGCTACATTAAAGGATTTGATGTAATAGACGACAATAAGCAGGGTACTATCAGAATTCAGATGAAGTACGGTGCTGACAAAGAAAGAGTTATCAGCGGTATTAAGAAGATTTCAAAACCGGGGCTTAAAGTTTATGCAAAAGCTGAGGATGTGCCGAGAGTACTCGGTGGACTCGGAATTGCGATTATCTCTACATCCAAAGGAGTAATCAGCGATAAGGAAGCAAGGAAACTCGGCGTTGGCGGTGAAGTAATTTGTTACGTTTGGTAGGAGGAAAAAGATATGTCAAGAATAGGTAAAATGCCTGTTGCTCTCCCTGCCGGCGTTGAGGTCAAAGTAGACGGCAACAATGTTGTTACAGTAAAAGGACCAAAAGGCGAGCTGCAGGAGCAGATCAGCAAGCTGATTAAAGTAGAAATAGGCGACGGCATGCTCACGGTAACGAGAGACAGCGATGATAAGGTACACAGATCACAGCATGGTCTTGCAAGAACACTGATCAACAATATGGTGGTAGGTGTAACGACAGGATTTGAAAAGAAGCTTCAGCTTGTTGGTGTCGGCTACAAGGCTGAAAAACAGGGCAAGAAGCTTGTGATGAATCTCGGATATTCTCATCCGGTAATCATGGAAGACCCTGAAGGAATTACAACAGAGTGCCCTTCTGCAACGGATATTGTGGTAAAGGGAATTGATAAGGCATATGTCGGAAATTATGCGGCGAATATCAGAAAATGGAGAGAGCCTGAACCATATAAAGGCAAGGGAATCAAGTACATTGATGAAGTTATCCGCAGAAAAGAAGGCAAGACCGGAGCTAAATAATAGGAAAGGAGCATAAGCATTATGGCTATTGAAAGCAGAAATGATAGGCGTGTCAAGAGACACGAAAGAGTTAGAAAAAATGTATATGGAACTCCTGAAAGACCTAGACTTTGTGTTTACAGAAGCAATAAAAACATTTCGGTGCAGATTATTGACGATGTAAATGGAGTTACATTAGCTTCCGCGTCATCGCTTGACAAAGAGCTGAAGTCTGAAATCGCTTACGGCGGCAATAAGGACGCAGCGAAAAAAGTCGGCGAAGCTATCGGTAAAAGAGCCCTTGCAAAGGGGATCGAGACAGTGTGCTTTGACAGAGGCGGATTCTTATATCACGGAAGAGTAAAGGAATTAGCTGACGGCGCAAGATCCGCCGGACTCAAATTCTAACAGGAGGAGAAAGAATGCGACAGAATCAGATAGATGCATCCAAGCTTGACTTGAAGGAAACCATCGTCAGCATCCGGCGCGTTGCAAAGACTGTTAAGGGCGGTAGAAATATGAGATTCTCCGTAACTGTGGTAGTCGGAAACGGTGACGGCATTGTAGGCTGCGGACTTGGCAAGGCTCAGGAAATTCCTGAAGCGGTAAGAAAAGCAACAGAAGATGCAAAAAAGAATTTAATCGAGGTTCCAAGAGTTGGAACGACTATCCCGCACAGAAATCTTGGAATCTTCGGTGCAGGACAGGTACTGCTGATGCCGGCTGCCGAAGGTACCGGCGTAATCGCAGGTTCATCGGTGCGTACTGTTCTTGAAGCTGCGGGTATCAAAGATGTAAGAGCCAAGTCAATCGGCTCGAACAATACGGCGAATATGGCGTATGCAACACTCGAGGGTCTTAGATCTCTTGCTACGGCAGAAAAGGTAGCAAGACTCAGAGGAAAGACAAAAGAGGAAATCTTAGGATAAGGAGGAACGCTGAAATGGCAAAGATGATCAAAGTAATACTTACAAAAAGCACGATCGGCGCTTCCCCGAAACAGAGAAAAGTTGTAGAAGCGTTAGGTCTTAAGAAGATGCACCAGTCAGTAGAGCTGACTGACTGCCCACAGGCTCGCGGAGCAGTAGAGAAGGTAGCGCATCTTGTTACTGTAGAAGAACTATAGGAATGGAGGTGCGGAAGATATGAAACTGCATGAATTAAGAGCGGCAGAGGGCTCGACCAAAGCTCCGAAGAGAAAGGGCAGAGGTACTGCTACCGGTCAGGGAAAGACTGCCGGTAGAGGTATGAACGGACAGAATTCAAGATCAGGCGGCGGTGTCAGACTTGGATTTGAAGGCGGTCAGATGCCGCTTTACAGAAGACTCCCAAAGAGAGGATTTACGAATATTTGGGGAACGGAATACACTGTAATCAATGTCGACGATTTGAATCAATTTGAAGCCGGCACTGTTGTTACTCCTGAGCTGCTCAAGGAGCTGGGAATTGTCAAGAAGGCGAAGGACGGAATCAAAGTCCTTGGCGACGGCAAGCTCGAAAAGAGCATTGAAGTAAAGGCTCATAAGTTCAGCAAAACGGCGATCGAAAAAATTGAGGCTGCCGGAGGAAAGGCAGAGGTGATTTAATATGGGTATGCTTAAAACAATTGCTCAAGCCATGAAAGTGCCTGATATCAGAAAAAAGTTGATTTTCACGCTTCTGATGCTGGTTGTTTTCAGAATCGGCTCCAACATTCCTGTACCGGGAATGAACCGAGATGTTCTTGCCGAAGTATTTAACGGCGGCACCGGCTTGTTCGCTTTGTTTGACTTGTTCTCGGGCGGTGCGTTTAGCAATTTTACAATATTTGCACTCAGCATTACCCCGTACATTACGGCATCCATCATATTACAGCTCCTTACGATAGCTGTTCCGGCTCTTGAAAGACTTTCTAAGGAAGGAACAGAGGGAAGAAAGAAGATTGCGCAGTATACGCGTTATCTTACTGTAGTATTAGCACTCGTGCAGGCAATCGGACTGACAGTAGGTCTTTTCAGAAGGGCACTTGTCGACAACAGTATTTTTAATGTTGTAGTTATCGTGCTGACATTGGCTGCCGGTACTGCATTCCTTATGTGGCTTGGCGAACAGATCAACGAACGCGGGATCGGAAACGGTATTTCACTGATTATCTTCGGCGGCATCATTTCAAGGCTGCCGTCTGCAGTGCACAGTACATGGCTTAAGATACAGTCAGGAGATATAGGAATTGTAACAATTCTGATATTCCTCGTGTTTGCGCTCGTTGTTATTGTGGGTATTATTGAAATTCAGCAGGGTCAAAGACGGATTCCTGTGCAGTATGCAAAGAGAGTTGTCGGAAGAAAGATGTACGGCGGACAGTCAACGCACATTCCGATCAAAGTAAATCAGGCCGGTGTAATTCCGGTAATCTTCTCGCTTTCACTGCTTCAGTTCCCGCTCACATTAACTTATTTCTGGCCGAATTCGGCCTTTGCAAGCTGGGTTACGACCTGGCTCTCCCCGTACGGTAATGTTTGGGGTGTAACGATTTATACCGTGCTGAATATAGCGCTTATCATATTCTTCACTTATTTCTATACGGCGGTGAGCTTTAATCCGGCAGAGATTTCAAATAATATGAAGAATAACGGCGGTTTTATTCCGGGCATCCGTCCGGGTCGGCCGACAACTGAATATTTAAGCAAGGTAATGACGAGAATCACTTTTGTAGGAGCGATCTTTCTTGCAGTGGTTGCGGTAATGCCGACAATCATCGGTCAGTTTACACCGCTGGACTTCAGTTTCGGTGGCACATCGCTTCTGATTGTAATCGGTGTTGCGCTTGATACAATGAAACAGCTTGAAAACCAGATGATCATGAGAAATTATGAAGGTTTCTTAAAGTAGAGGAGATGAAGAAGGTATGAATTTAATTTTACTGGGACCTCCGGGAGCCGGAAAAGGCACTCAGGCGGTAAAGATAGTAGAAAAGTACAATATCCCTCATATCTCAACAGGGGATATCTTCAGAGAAAATATTAAAAAGGGTACGGAGCTCGGCAAGAAAGCTCAGGAATATATGAATAAAGGCGAGCTCGTTCCTGATGATCTGGTAGTAGAGATTGCCTGCAGCCGACTTCTGCAAGACGACTGCAAAGAAGGCTTTCTTCTTGACGGCTTTCCGAGAACGGTATATCAGGCAGAAAAGCTCGATGAATTTTTAGCGGAGCACGGCAGGAAAGTAGAGCATGTGCTTGATATCGCTGTGGAAAAGGAAGAGCTGATTACGAGACTAATTGGAAGACGCGTCTGCCGCTTCTGCGGCGCCAGCTATCATGTTGTCAATATGCCTCCGGCGAAAGAAGGTGTGTGCGACCTCTGCGGCGGCGAGCTGTATCAGAGAGCAGATGATACCGAAGAGACAGTAGTAAACAGAATTGAAGTATATGAAGCACAGACGATGCCGCTTATCGATTATTACGAAAAAGCCGGTGTAATTGCGCATATTGACGGAGCTACCGGTCTTGACAATGTATTTGCTGACATCGTAAAGGTGCTGGGGTAATCGCCGATGATTATTATTAAGTCACAGGATGAAATTGATATTATGCGAGAATCCGGCAAAGTAACAGGATTGATTCTGAAAGAGCTGGAACACTTTATTAAGCCGGGCATTTCTACGATGGATATCAATTGCTTCGCAGAGCAGATTATTCTGAAACACAAGATGATTCCGACCTTTAAGGGTTATGGAGGATTTCCGGCAGCCGCCTGCGTATCCATCAATGAGGAGGTCGTGCATGGAATTCCTTCCAAAGACCGCATCCTTATGGAAGGGGATATCGTCAGCGTTGATGTCGGTTCCACATACAAGGGCTATGTGAGCGACGCAGCAAGAACATATGGTGTAGGCCGGATCAGTGCAGAAGCAAGACATCTGATTCAGGCAACAGAGGATAGTTTTTTCGCAGGACTTCAGTTTTGCAAGGTGGGATGCCGGCTTTCTGATATTTCACATGCCGTGCAGGAAGCAGCTGAAAAGGAAGGTTTTGGTGTGATCCGTGATTTTGTCGGGCATGGCGTAGGAAGAGAAATGCACGAGGATCCGCAGATTCCGAATTACGGAAAACCAGGCAGAGGTCCGAGATTGGTAGCGGGTATGGTACTTGCTATTGAGCCGATGATTACGCAGGGCAGCTATGAGGTGGAAGTACTGTCTGATAACTGGACGGCGGTAACGGCAGACGGAAAACTCTCTGCGCATTATGAGAACACTGTTGTTATTACTGATGGTGAGCCCGAGCTCATTACGCTGTTAAAATAAGAAGGAGATGTATTTATGGCGAAAAAAGACGTCATTGAAGTGCTGGGAACCGTTGTGGATGCGCAGCCAAACGCAATGTTTAAGGTGAAGCTTGACAACGGATACGAGGTACTTGCGCACATTTCAGGAAAAATAAGAATGAACTTCATCAGGATTCTCCCGGGTGATAAGGTAAAGGTAGAGCTTTCGCCTTATGATCTGACACGCGGCAGAATTACCTGGCGAGATAAGTAGAGGAGGTTACAAGATGAAAGTTAGAGCATCCGTAAAACCAATCTGCGAAAAGTGCAAGATTATCAAGAGAAACGGTAAGGTAATGGTAATCTGCGAAAACGCAAAGCACAAGCAGAAGCTAGGTTGAGTCGTTGATTTTTTAGATTTATTATCGTTTGGTTAAAAAAGA
>CALXBT010000040.1 GCA_944386585.1 uncultured Clostridia bacterium
CCTTCAGCTCTATGACAATCGACTGTTCACCTGGAATTTCTTTTACTTCCACTGCATCAGGATTGTTTACAAGTGATTTTGCAATCGCTTCAACCAAACTTAACATCGATATGCTCCTCCTATCCGATGATGCCGGACTTCTTAAAGAGAGCTTTTACTGTTTCCGTCGGCTGTGCTCCGTTACTGAGCCATTTCTTTGCTTTTTCTTCGTCAATCTTGATTTCTTTCGGTTCCGTCATTGGATTGTAATATCCGATTTCTTCGATAAACTTACCGTCTCTCGGAGATCTTGCATCCGCTACTACTACTCTGTAGAAAGGCTTTTTATGTGCGCCCATTCTCTTCAGTCTGATTTTTACCATTTTTCTTTTCCTCCTGCATTTTTATACTTTGATTTCTTATCTTGATTTGACAATCAGTTAAATTCTCAAATGAATTTACCAAATTAAAACCCGAAACCGCCTAAGCCGCGCATTTTGCGTTTCATCTTGCCGCTTGAAAACATTTTCATCATTTTCCGCGCTTCCTCAAACTGTTTCACCAGCCGGTTAATTTTCGATACCGGCTGTCCCGAACCTGCTGCAATTCTCTTTCTGCGGCTGGCATTTAAAATCGACGGATTGCGTCTTTCCTCTTTCGTCATAGAGAAAATGATTGCCTCCATTTCCCGGAAATCCTTTTCACTTTCATCCAGATCTATTTTATTCTTTGCACTACCAATTCCCGGCAGCATATCGAGCATTTTACCGATGCCGCCCATTTTGCGGACTTGATCCATTTCCTCTAAAAAGTCTTCCAGCGTAAACTCATTCTTCTTAATTTTCTTTTCCAGCTCCGCCGCCTTGTTTTCATCGTAGCTTTCTTGTGCTTTTTCAATCAGGCTGAGCATATCGCCCATGCCGAGTATCCGACTGGCCATGCGCTCCGGATAAAACGGTTCCAGTGCGTCCATCTTCTCGCCCATACCGATAAACTTAATCGGCTTTCCTGTTACCCTTTTCGCTGAAAGTGCTGCTCCTCCCCGTGAATCACCGTCGAGCTTTGTCATGATGATTCCATCGATTCCGAGCCTGTCGTTAAAACCTTCTGCTGCATTAACAGCATCCTGTCCGGTCATCGCATCAACTACAAGAAGAATCTCATGCGGCTTTACTGCCGCCTTGACCCTGACAAGCTCCTCCATGAGTTCTTCATCAATCTGAAGCCGGCCGGCCGTATCAATAATAAGGACATCATATCCTTTCAGCTCTGCTTCTCTGACTGCTGCAGATGCTATTTTCTCCGGCTCCCGAGAATCGCGCATCGTAAAAACAGGTGTATCTACCGATTTTCCTACTACTTCGAGCTGATCAATCGCCGCCGGGCGGTAAATATCGCAGGCACAAAGCATCGGCTTCTTACCGTTTTTCTTTAAATATGCCGCTAGTTTTCCGCAGGAAGTCGTCTTACCAGTACCCTGCAGTCCTACCATCATCAATACAGTAAATCCGCGCGGCGAATAGGTCAGCTTGCTGCCCGTACCGCCCATCAGCTCCACAAGTTCCTCGTTTACAATCTTGATTACCTGCTGAGCGGGATTCAGGCTTGCATGTACTTCCGCACCGAGCGCTTTTTCCTTTACTGCTGCTACAAATTCTTTTACGACTTTAAAATTTACATCAGCTTCTAAAAGCGCAAGTTTTACCTCACGCATTGCGTCGTTGATATCTGTTTCGCTCAGGATTCCTTTTCCTTTTAGTTTTTTAAACGCACCCTGAAGCTTCTCTGATAAGCTTTCAAATGCCATTCGGCTGTTCCTTTCTATTCTAAACTTTCAATAATTTTCTTAATCTTACTGAGCCGCGCTGTCAATATTGTTTCTTCTCTATATTCCTCCTGAAGATTGTCGATTTCCGCTTCAATCTCCGAAACCGCAGCTCTGCTCTCCGAAAAGCGTTTCATCAGTCCAAGCTTTTCCTCATATTCTGCCAGTGCCTTCCCTGCATTTTTCAGCGCATCATGCACTGCCTGCCGGGAAATCCTAAACTCCTCTGCAATCTCAGAAAGAGAATAATTTTCTTCATAATAAAGACGCATCGCCTCTTTTTGTCTGTCGGTCAAAAGCTGCCCGTAAAAATCATACAGCAGGCTTACTTCCGTAATCTTATCAAACATCACTTTTCTCCGCCGGGCTTCTTGCTTTTTGCATCAAATCATCACTTTCTCTCGGCAAATGACAAGCTGTATAACTTGACATCTCATCCACTTTACCATAAAGAAATGGGGCTGTCAAGCATTTTTACTTGAAAGCCCCTGCTCTAATCTCTATTTTGTGCCAGTTTTTTTATTACGGCATCGTAATTCTGCCGTTCATGCGGAAACAGACAAGCGCTGCAATCCTTGCTCCCATTCTGTAAAAACTTTGCATTCCCTCCGCACTGCGGCAGTGAATAAAGCGGGCAATAACAAAACAGACAATTAAAATCCTCCTCCCGCAATGTCTGATGACACGGAAAATATTCACACTCTCTATTTTGAAAAAAAGAAAAATTCATACCGTTTGATCCACTGTCTTCTCTATCGCACAGCAGCAGGCGTTTTCTTTGCTTTTTTTCTGCTTTTCTTTTTTTCATTCTCATTTTTCTTCCATTTTTACTCCGCTAAGTAATTTTTTATTTCAAAATCTCGCAGTAATAACTAATCGGATGCGTATTGATTCCGCCGACTATGCTGAGTATATCTGCTGCTTCACCGGCCGGCATTTGCTTGCTGCTTCCCAAAAGCCAAGAGAGACCGGAAGCGCTGTTTTCATAAACAAGTTCTACATTTTGCATCGACTGCACTCCATCTTCTTTCAAAGCAATTTCCTTATACATTGCAGCATAAGCATCTTCAATTCCGCCGATCTCATCAACCAGTCCTGCCTCTATTGCCTGCTTTGCACTTAAAATCCTTCCATCTGCAATTTCATACACATACTCTATTGGCAAATTTCTGCCTTCCGCAACGATATCGGCAAACTGCAGATAGGCTTCATCAATCAGCCCCTGCCAAATCGCCTGTTCTTCTTCTGTCATTTCCTGATAACTAGAACCCATCGCTTTATGCTCGCCGGAAGTTATCGTCTTCGTCTTAATTCCGTAATTTTCAAGAAACTCCGAAACATCAACAATAGTTCCGATTGTGACGCCAATAGAACCAGTCCAGGTATTTCTGTTTGCATAAATCTTATCACACGGAGCAGAAATATAATAACCGCCGGAAGCTGCTGTGCTTCCCATAACCGCATATACCGGATTTTTTGTTATTTCTTGATACTCTCTGATTTTCAGATACAGTTCATCACTTTCATAGACTGTACCGCCAGGACTATCGATAAAAATAATGAGACCGTAATTATTGCTATCGCCTATCAGCTGCTCTATCATGTCCAGTGTCCATTCATGCTGATATCCTGCGGCTCTGCCGAAATAGTCTGTATTGCCTGCCTGTATAGCTCCTTCAACATAAATTGTAGCAATATACGGAGAAGAAAGCGGTATGTTTGCGGAAAGACCCTCTCCGTTCATCCAGCCTTTAATTCCGCCGCTGATGATGATTGCCAGTAAAATAACTATCAGAATAATACTGATATTGCGCCAGAAATTTCTTCTGCGGCCTCTGCCCCAATTTCCGCTTTGATAAGGATTTCCACTTCTCTCATCCTCCTGCAGTGTCATATCAAAATATCTTACGCCTTGTGAATCCGGCCCGCTCATATATTTTTTATTTTCTTCTTTCATACTGCAATTCCTCTCCATTCCCTTTGTCCGTTCTTGTTCTGCTTTTTTTATTTCTGTATTTTCTACATTTCGGCAGTCTGTATACTATACCGATAAAAGAACAGTTACAGTATAGCATATCTGAGCGGTTTTTGTTATACTTATTTTATCCAAAACATTTGCGACATGGAGCACTCCATATCGCAAATTCCGCAAGAAAGGAACAGCAGCCTTGAATTTCAATAAAGTTTATGATGTCATTATTGTCGGAGGAGGCAGTAGCGGACTTTATGCCGCATCACTGCTTGCCAGACAGGCAAAAGCGTTTTTTCCCTCTGTTCTTATCCTTGAGAAAAGCAGGCACTGCGGTACAAAGCTTTTAATGAGCGGGGGCGGGCAATGCAATCTGACACACAGCGGAAGTATAAAAGAATTCTTAACGCATTACGGATGCGCTGGAAACTCCTTGCGCTCTATCCTTTATACGCACAACAATCTAGCTGTACGTAGCCATTTTGAAACACTCGGAGTCAAAACTACCCAACGAGAAGACGGTAAAGTTTTTCCGCTCAGCATGAGTGCTAAAGAAGTACGAAGTGCACTACTTTCTTCTATTAAAAAAGCGGGCTTTGAAATCAAAACGGAAAGCGCTGCTGTGCGTATTCTCAATGTTTCTTCCGCACGGCTTTTAGATAGTTTTTCTAAAATACAAAGTAAAAGTATCACTGACCATGCTTTATCAAAAAATAGCGGCTCTGAAGACACAGTTTATGAAATACTGACAGAAAGCAGCGCTACTTATCACTGCCGCAATCTAATCATTGCCTGCGGCGGCTGTTCCTATCCACAGACTGGTTCTGATGGAAGCATTTTTTCGGTTTTAAAACAGCTTAACCTTGAAATCACCGAGCTTTCTCCCGCGCTTGTTCCCATTCATGTCCAAGATTACCCATATAGTACGCTGTCAGGCATTTCGTTTCAAAAGGCAGAGCTGCGCATTTTGTCCAAATACAGTCCTGAAAATTGGTCTATACAAAACAAAAAAAAGGTCCCCGAAAAACGATTTTACGGTCCTTTGCTTTTTACCCATAATTCGCTGTCAGGGCCGCTGATTCTCGATGTTTCAAGATATCTTCACGCAGGTGACCGGATCGCGCTGTCTTATCTTCCCGGCGTTGAAAACGCTGCTCTTTCAAAAGAGCTTCGCAGAGCAGCGCAGGGCAGCACAAAGAATATCGAAACGCTGCTCTGCGATATTTCAAAGGAACTTGGCGCATCATTTCCCAAACGCTTTGCTGAACTCCTGACTGCATCTTTTCCAAAGCTTTCGGGCCGCAAGGCATCCTCTTTATCCGGAACTGCACTTTCTATGCTTGCAAAGCGGATAACCGATGATGAATTCTGTATCAGCAGTCTTTCCTCTTATCAGACAGCAATGTGCACTTCAGGTGGCGTATCGCTATCTGAAATCGATCTTAAAACGATGGAGGCAAAAAAATATCCCCGTCTTTTCATCATTGGCGAATGCCTTGATGTTGACGGAGATACCGGCGGTTACAATCTGCAATTTGCCTTTTCGAGTGCGGCAGCAGCAGTAAAAACCCTTATACAAAAATCATTCTATTGTCCTGTGCCGTAAAGACTTTTCCCAAATTCATAAGCCTTTTTCAGATGATTGGTTTTGTCAATCTGTGCTTTCCCATTTGTATCGCCGCATCCTCCGGCAAGTACCATGCCCTTATCGTGGAATCCGATATAATTTACAATAGCAAATCGATAATATGCGACGGCCTGTTCAAAAGTCCAGAAAAAGTCATCTGCTGCAGTCATAAGCAACGCGCAGTCCTTTTGCGGATATTTCTCATATCTCCCAAGAGGAGGATTATCATCCTTTTCTGCAAAACAATAAAACCTCTCTATGAACGCTTTCATTCTAGCCGAAAGCGTCCAAAAGTACAGCGGTGAAGCAAATACAATGCAATCTGCTTTTTTCATTTTTGGAATAATCTCATGAAAGCAATCTCGTTGAACACAAGGTTTTCCATACCGGCAGGCATTGCATCCAAGACAGCCTTTGACCTCCTTCTGAACCAGTGATATTTTCTCTGCCTGATGACCCGCATCCTCTGCTCCTTTGATAAAGCTGTCGGTAAGTTGCGCTGTGTTCCCGCCAGCTCTTCCTCCCCCTTGTATTACAAGAATCTGTTTCATCAGCTGCTCTCCTTTCACATTTCCTCTTTTCCCGCTCATGCCTATAGTTCGTCAAAATTGCTTCTGATTTTTCTTTTACAGTACTTTAACTGCCTCTACTACAGGCTGCAACTCCGGCACTGCAATATCTTCAATTTTTCCGCAGTCCGCCGCCTTTGCCAGTTCTTCATTTATCGGAAGCTTAGCGACTACAGTAATTTTGTATTTATCAGCGATTTTCTCTATATGACTTTCTCCGAAAATCGGATGCCTTTTACCGCAGTCAGGGCACTGAAAATAAGACATATTCTCTACAATTCCAATGATTGGAATATTCATAAGATCCGCCATTTTCACTGCCTTTTCCACAATCATGGATACAAGCTCCTGCGGAGAGGTTACTACTACAATGCCATCAAGCGGAATCGACTGAAATACTGTCAGCGGCACATCCCCCGTTCCGGGCGGCATATCAATAAACATATATTCTTCATTTTCCCAAAAAGTTTCACCCCAAAACTGCTTTACCGCGCCGGCAATCACAGGCCCTCTCCACACGACCGGTTCTTCCGGATTCTCCAACACCAAATTGACCGAAATCATATCGATTCCTCCCGCGCTTTTCGCCGGAACAATCCCTTTCTCTGATACATAAGTCATGCCGCTTACTCCAAAAATTTTCGGAATCGACGGCCCCGTAATATCCGCGTCGAGAATCGCTGTCTTCTTTCCTTCCCTGCTCAGCGCCGATGCAAGAAGCGATGTCACCATTGACTTTCCGACACCTCCCTTACCGGATACGACACCAATCACCTTTTTTACACTGCTGTATTCATTCAGCTTCTCCGTAAAATCAAACGGTTCTGTTCTTTCGCCGCAGTTTGCATTGCAGCTTCCGCAGTCATGATTGCATTCTGCCATTTTCATAATCTCCTTTTCTTTTTATTAAAACGATACGATATTTTTTCAGACAGCAAAACGAAACTGCAAAAAGCAAATCCTGCTTTGCTCTCATGCTGTCTCGTTTTTTCTGCCGCAAGCCGCAAAATTATTTTTCTGTGTATTCTTCCGGCTTCTTTTCAATGTATATAGAATGGGACGGTTTCCCGCCCCACTCATGATAGTATCTCCGAAAATATGCGTTTTTACCGCTTATATTATACTGCTTTTGTTTTAATTTCTTCAATCAGTTTTTCAACAAACTCTGAGACACTCATCTCTCCGAGCTCACCAACCTTTGCAGAACGTACTGTAAGCGCACCTGCTTCTGCTTCGCGCTCTCCGATCACGCAAAGATATGAAACCCTTTCATTTCTCGCTTCTCTCAGCTTATAGCCGATTTTCTCATTTCTTGCATCAAGCTCCGCTCTGATCCCGGCTTCTTCCAGCCTCTTTAATACCTCTTCGGCATACGGCACAAACTTTTCCGTTACCGTAAGAAGCCTTACCTGCACCGGAGCCAACCACAGCGGAAATTTTCCCGCAAAATGTTCTGTCAGAATTCCGATGAATCTTTCAATCGAGCCAAAAACAACTCTATGAATCATAATCGGCCTGTGTTTTTCTCCGTCAGAACCCACATAAGTAAGATCAAATCTCTGCGGCATCTGTAAATCCAGCTGAATTGTCCCGCACTGCCATGTTCTTCCAATCGAATCCTTTAGATGAAAATCGAGTTTCGGTCCGTAAAAAGCGCCGTCTCCTTCATTGACTACAAACGGAACACCCATTTCTTCAATCGCAGAACGAAGCGCATTTTCCGCCATTTGCCATTCTTCATCGGTACCCATAGAATCCTCCGGTCTTGTCGAAAGTTCCACATGATACTCAAAGCCAAACATCTTGTATACATCATCACAGAGTTTCGCTACTCCGATAATTTCATCGTTTACCTGCTCAGGCAGCATAAAAATATGCGCATCATCCTGTGTAAAAGTCCGAACTCTCATCAAACCGTGCAGTGCACCTGAAAGCTCGTGTCTGTGCACTTGCCCAAGTTCACCTACCCGCATCGGAAAATCGCGGTAAGAATACATCTTTCTTTTATAAGCCAGCATTGCACCAGGACAGTTCATCGGTTTAATTGCATAATCTTCTCCATCAATTTGGGTAAAGTACATATTGTCTTTATAATGATCCCAGTGACCGGAAGTCCGCCAAAGCTGCTCGTTTAAAATGAGCGGCGTTTTGATTTCTTCATAGCCTCTCTTTCTGTGCTCTTGTCGCCAGTAGGCCTCCAGTTCATTACGGATAATCATTCCTTTCGGCAAGAAAAATGGAAATCCCGGCCCTTCTTCGTAAATCGCAAAGAGGTCCATTTCCTTTCCAATTCTGCGATGGTCCCGCAGTTTTGCTTCTTCCATCCGCGCGATATATTCATCCAGTTCTTCCTGTGTCGGGAATGCGGTCGCATATAACCGCTGTAGCATCTTATTGTCTGAATTTCCTCTCCAGTATGCACCTGCTACGCTCATAACCTTAAATGCTTTGATCTGCCCTGTCGATTCCATGTGCGGTCCTGCACAAAGGTCGACAAAATCACCCTGCTGATAAAACGAAATCACTGCATCCTCCGCAAGATCGCCAATCAGCTCTACTTTATACGGTTCTCCTTTTTCTTCCATCAGGGCAACTGCTTCTTTTCTCGATAGTTCAAAGCGTTCCAGCTTATAGTTCGCCTGCACAATCTTCTTCATTTCCTTTTGAATCTTAGGAAAGTCTTCTTCTGTAAATTTATGTTCGAGATCGAAATCGTAATAAAAACCATTTTCAATTGCCGGTCCGATTGCCAGCTTTGCGTCGGGCCAAAGCTTTTTTACTGCCTGCGCCATTATATGGGATGCAGTATGCCTGAACGCAGTTCTTATCTGTTCATCTTCAAAATTGATTTTTTCCTTTGCCATCATGCAATTCTCCTATCTCCATTCAATATTTTTAATTATATTACAAATCACCTGTTTGTCAAGGTATCATCGCCGCTTTGCCGCTCTGCTTCCTTTCGCTTCGCACTTTTAAAACCGCTATCTGTCTAAATCCTCCCTCGCGTCCCCGAGAGGATTTCCAAATTCATCAATCACAGCAAGCTGATCTGACAGCGCAATATCTTTTGGCGTTACCAGCCAGCCGCCGTCCGAATCAAGATCAACGCCGTAATGCTCATAAGCATACCATACGAGATGAGCACACTGCGTTTTTGAAATCGACTCCGGCGACGGCGATTTATCGCCAAGTCCGGTAAGAAGCCCGTACATCACCTCATTCTCATATTTTTCTGCAAATGCCGCTGCAAGGCCTCCAAGCTGCGTTGCCGCCGTAACTGTCTCATCCCGTTTAATTCCGCATGCAAAAAGCGCTTCTTCTGCCACTGATTCCCGCACCCTGAAATGCAAGGAATTGGCATAGGATGACCAGTGCCGCAGGCGCATCGTTGAAGAAGGCTGGCCCCACAAAGCTGCCTCCAGCGTAATTCCGCGCTCAGCATCTACTACAATAGCCGCATGTCCGTGCCGCCAGCCAAGCGTATGTGTGGACAGCGAAATTAAAATATCGCCGTTCTGAATATCGGCAAACTCATGTATATTTTGAAGTCCGCCCGATTCATCTCGGTAGCGTTCTTCCCGTGTAATAAACCCAATTTTCTCACAGGAGATTCCGTCCCCGTGCACTGTCATGCAGGTTAGGCGATCTGCCAGAAAAATTCCCAACAGCGCTACAGAAATCACTGTTGACAATATAAGCACCTTCTGTGCTGTTTGCAGCTTCTTGATGACTTTTTCCATGATACTATTTTACCACTATCCACAAAAAGAAAACAAGAGACTAAAGTCCCTTGATTTCATATTTTGATTTTCTTGTAATTTGATTTACCTGTAAAAACGGAAGGCGAAAAAAATCATCTGTTTTTGCCGTCACCGACAGGATTACCGCCGGCAGGCATTCTTCGGCTACAACATTGTATCCGTGTTCGTCATCCTCGTAAGAAATTTCAAAGGTCATTTCATATTTTTTTCCTCCTGCAAGCAGTTTTTTTCCAGCCTGGATATAAGAAGCAACCGTTTTTTCTGCTTCCGCTTTATCAAACCGCTTAATGCCCCTTCCATAAGCCTCCTCATCAAAGCAAAGCGCCGCCTGGCAAGCCGCCTCCTCCGCAATCATCTTCAATGTTTCCTGTTCATGCCGGTACATATTCATATCCCCCTGATACACCACACAAGTCAGTCCCATCATCATGATTGCGGTAAACACGATAAAAATTTTCATAGTCTTTCACTCATTGTATAACTATCGATAACATAGGTCATCGAATTTTCCTCTTCATCGATTCCGAGAAATCTCCCGCCAGCCATTATACCTGCAAGCTTTACACTCACTTTATAACGAATCAGACGGCCTTCTCCCCTGGCATAGCGGTACTTTATTTCATTCCCTGAAACAACCTCTATCCATTCCGGCGGTACAGAGAGGCCTTCTGATATCTCTTTCACAATACGCGTTTTGATTTCTTCGGTAAAGCAGCCTTCCTGCTTCGCCTCCTCTTTTGCGGCATATACAACACTCTGAACAAAAGCAATCTTTTCTCCGTTTACTTGATCAGCAGCAAACTGCAGAAGAAAGATCAACATGATCGGAAGCACAGCCATAAGAACAATAAACTGTTTCATTCACTGTAGCTCCGAAAACCAATACAGTTTTTCCACATCTCCGCCATTGAGTTGATAACGGAGCCTTCCTGATTCCCCATAATCATTAAGTAAATCGCTATTCCCAAGAAAATCATACTGCATAAAACAATCAACTGTTTCATTTTCTCACATCCCTACTGATACTTCCAGTTCGTTGCGCTTTCACCGATATTCGCCATTGATTTGGATGCTGTATCAGCAATTTTTTCTGCATCATCAGCGAATCCAGTAATAATACCACCAATCGCAAGTCCAAGTATAATCGTTGCAACTAGGACAATCAACTGTTTCATTCTGCTTCCTCCTTTCTAAAATATCATTTCAAACATTTCCTTCTGCTCCATGAAATAGGAAATGTAGATAAAGTTTATAAATATAAGGAAGACATTTGCAGTTGCAGGAAAGTAAACAAAATCACTAATCAGCATATCGCGTTTTTTCTGCCGTGTAATGCATGTCTCCTTTATATTTCTTCGATATGATCCAATAATCTGCACAAGCTGTTCCGGAGGAAGCTGCTCCCATGAGACAAGAAGAGATGCATATTCCTTTCCAACCTCTGTACCGGCAGCCTCCTGCATCACTCGCCCTGCTTCTTCTGTTTTACCTGTTCTCAAAAGTGGGAGCATTTCTAAATAAGTTCCTTTCAGCACACTATCACGCTCCGCAAGTCCACTGATCACTGAATCGCTGTTTACACCGCCTTTATGTGTAATAATCAGATTACGTAAATAGGAAAGTCCTTCGTAGATTTCTCTGTTTGTTTTGTCCTTTTGAATAGCTTGAAGACGACTGTCCTTTTTCATTTTTTCCCAAAAGGTACTGCACTTTTTTCTCACAGAAACAGCTGGTAAAAAACGCCTTTCTGCATTACACTGCAAGAAGCTGCTTTTCAATATCAATAAAATGCCAGTACAAAAAATCAGATACAGTGCTGCTATTATCATTTTTTCTGCCATTTGCCTTTCCTCCCCTTAATAATCAAACCTCTTATTTTCAAGTATTTTTAAAATCGCCGTATTCGCTAAAAACAAAAAGAGAATAAAGATAAAAAATGCAAAACCTTCTGAAGTAAAAAATTGATTCCGAATTAGTTTGTCCGCTTCTACCCCGACATATTTCACTGCCAGCAGCATAGAAACAACATATGATGCCGGTACCATAATCATCACCAGACGGACTGATTCTGCATTCATCCGTTTTCTTTCCTCCGTCATAGTGCGAGCCTCTCTCAGCTGCACTACAATATCCTCCAGCGCATCGGAAACATCAATCCCGCTTATATAAGAAACCGTCATGTTATAGGAAGCCATGCGGCTCCAATTTGTATTCACTGCAAATTCAAAGAAACGAAAAGCCTCCTTAATTTTTTCTTCACTGCCCGCTGCCTGCGCACTCAAAATCATTCCCAGCAGAAGCTGTCTACACAACGGAGGAGTTTTATCATCAGAAGCCATTGTTTCCAGCGCGTGCCGCATATTAAATGAAGATAGACGATATTTTGACAACAGCATTGCCATAAACTGTTCCCCTTCAAAGCTTGCCTTTCGTCTCATACTTTCCAATCGAATTCTACAAAGTACATACGGCATACATCCTATCAGCATACCGAAAACAACTGCTATAAACGGACTATAGCTTTGAAATCCCGTTACAGTAACGGCAGTTAAAAGGACCCCTGATGCTGTAATAAATTGTTTTCCTGAAAGCCGGCCGGCAGTAACGGTCCCGGCAAGAAGCTCCATGTGATGTATGAATGGATTTTCTTTTCGCTGTTTCATGCGTAGCCGAAGTCTGCGTCCCATTTTTATACGCAGTATAATCACTTTAAAATCCTCCTGAAAAAAAATCGTAATTCCACTGAACAGCAATACATAAAGCAGTACATGAATCCACTCTCCAATCCAATAGCCCATTTTTCTTCTCCTCTTCCTCTCTTTTCTTTATTTGTGCTACAGCTTTTTTACAGCATCCTAAAGTCTATGTCTCTGCTGTCTTTTGGGCTAATACTGCAAGTTCGTTCGCAAAATGTATAAACAACTTCTGATTTTCCTCTATGCCCGCTTCTCTTTTTTCCTGCGAAATGTAATTTGACCAATCCCAACTATCAGATGAAAATCTGTAAACACAAATCGGTTTCGTTATAATTTGTCCGCCTTTTCTATCATACCGCAGCTCATAAATCCCCTTCAGCCGCTTCTTTGATTTGTCAGACAGCTGAATAAAATGGAAAATATAATCAAAAGCCGCTGCCGCACGTTTTGCAGTAAAATGAAGATCTCCGCCCTGTGCGTGGATGATTTCCCCTGCTACATCATACGCAAAATTGAACGGATCTCGTGTATGAAAAGTAATTTTCATCCTCCGCGTTCCTTTAGAAGCTGCACGAAGGACAGTATCCAGTGCAATTCCGTCTCGCGCTTCCGCCATAATAAAATAGTCTGCATCACTTCTCAGCAAATTTTTAGTAATTGCCGCGAGCCTTGCACCGTCTGCCAAAATCTGTACGACCGGCGCCTTTGGCATCAACTTCTCCATTGGAATTTCAGGATCTGTTTCAATCATAACCCCTTCAAGCTCTTGATTCTCGTAGGTCTGCCAAGTAGAAAGAAATGTTGTTTTCGCAGTTCTTACTGCACCTGTAAAGGCCAATATCCAAGTCCCGCCATCGCTTTAAAAAGCGGAATACTCTCCGGTGGAATTGTCCCGCGTGCTGCCTGCTCTTCAAAGGTATACGATGGTATAATATAGCGTCGGAAAATAATAACATCTTGTCCCTTTTTCACCATCTGACGCCGGAAAATTGTAATCCTGGTGCCATCCAGTAAATACACTTCATGAAAATCTTTGTCAAGCCGCTCCTCAGGAGTCAGCATCAAAAATGACCGTATCAGCTGTTCCCTTCGTGCTTCTGAAATCTTTTGCGGTTTCAGCATCATTTTGCCATTCTCTAAAAAATAGATACGTTCTCCGATGATCTTTGCAGAAGACGACTGGCTGTACCGTTCCGAAAACCATTCTGCAACTGCGGCTACGCCCCAATTTTCATGATATACCGCTTCTTCAAGACTGCTATACCAAGACGGAAATTCTGTGGTTTCAAGACGATGCTTTAGCAAATATTCTCTAATTTTCTTTTTGAAAAAAGCAGCTTCCGGAGCGCAGCCTGTAATTGCCTTCTTCTGCAGTGCGAGCAGTTTTTCCGGTTTTTCACTGCTATGCTCCCACTCTTTTCTGAATTCATCATATATCAACGAGCATACTTCTAAAAAATTTTTCACAGGACCTTTTTTCTCCTGCGGTTCAAAATCAGAATTGTACAGTGCTCTGTCTTTCTCTAAATATTCCTCTAAGTAAAACGCTTCCATCTGCTTTTCCTTTTTTCATTTTTACTCTCAATCCCAGAAGCCTCCGCAATCGCGGCGGCGACAGCCTCGATATCACGCGCATAACCATTTTCCATTTGAAGCAGCGTTCTGTATTCCATTTCTGCACGGCGGGCTTCACTGGCCATACGGACAAAATAAAGCTCCTTTTCTTTCATATCAAGCCGCTTTTTCAAATAGCTCCGGCTATAAGGGTCGCGCTCTAAAAATTTATTTACGACAATACCGCTGAACTCTATCTGCATCCTTCGATATAGCGGCATCAAAAGCTCATATCTTCTTAAGTCCGCTTCATTCTGCGAAAGCAGCAGATAAATTTTTTCTGCTGTGCTAAGACAACCGACTGCAAGACCATTGTCAAGTTCACTTCCGGTATCAGCAATAATTACATCAAATTCATTTCGTAAATCTGAAAGCAGGCGCTGTGCGAGCTCCGGCATATAAAACCGCGCCTCTGCTTCTTGTTGAATTCCGCTGATAATATATAAATTATCTAAGTATGTCGTCTTTTGAAGATCTTCCTTTGATAAAGGAATACCGCTTTCCATACGGCTACGATAACTATCAATTGACGGCATTTTTTCCTGCAAATACTGTATATTTGAGCGGCCGGAAAGGGAAACAAAAAGTACTTCACTTTCCGGAAAAGCCTTCGCAATGTATTCTGCAACTGACTGCGACAGCATTGTTACGCCGGACTTTCGTTCTGCCCCGTGAAACGCATGCACCTTTCCCATTTAGAAATCTCCTTTCTGTACAATTAGCAGCCCTCTTTTTTCCTGCGTTACAAAAGTCATAATTGCTTCATATTCCGCTAAGGTAGCAATAATTTCAATATGATGTACTGCTCTGCTGCTCATTTTACGCGCCAAAATATTTCCCGGCTCTGTAAAACCGTCAGCTGCCACAACCTCCTGTTCATTATCATCCTTCACAAACGCCAAACGATAGGCTCCGAAATAACTGTCGCCCGTATCACTGTAAATATGCACCGTATCCCCTGCTCTTAGTGAACTGCTTCGAGCATCAATCCATGAAGGCTTTATCACAAAAATGCTCTTTCCCTTTTCAATACGGCTGTCCGCCGTATCAAAAAAATCTGCTGTAATCTGGCTGTTTGCGGTAATTGGCCTGTCACTGATCATTCCTTTCAGCTCAGAAAGCTGTTCCATTATCAGTGCTCCTGACAGCAAATTATCTTTTGGAATTTGCATACGCTTAAACATAGAATAGTTTACCAGAGCTCCCTCTGCAATATCATCTGCCGCAACTGCCACTTCCTCCATCATAAAGTGTGAACGCCCTTCGTTTTCCCAATAAATAAGCCCTAAAAACGCCGCTGCAATAAGAACGCAGCCTACCATCGGTTTTATCCATTTCATTGTTTTTCTCAGCTCCCTTTTATTTTTCCATTTATTTACAAATAAAGTGTATCATGCCTCTTCCTTCTATGTCAAACCATATTTTTACATTTTTTGTATTTTTTAATTAAAAAGAACATCAAAAAATTTTTTGATGTTCTTTTGTTCTCGTTTTATAAAAAGAAAACGATTATAAGCATGAAATATCTCTGTTTTAACTAGGGGGGTATCACCGGCAAAGTTCCGATCAATTTTATTAAGTACCTTGATAAAAGTACAATGAGAATGATATAATAAATCAAATTTTCCAGTATCATTATATTGATAAAAAATACTGTTAAAAAAGTGAAACTATTTTGGAATGAGGTAAAAGATGTCATTAGAAAATATAGGATTAGTAATTGCACTGGTATTTTCTGTACTCACAATATACTTTTTGCATGAAGACTACAGTAATAACAGATTATCAAAAAAGAAATTCATCACTATCTTCCTTATGGAAGGTTTTACGGCAATAGGAGCAATTATTTTAATGCTAATTAGCTAAAAAATTGTTTAAATATAATTTTGATTGATGCCACAAAAAGTCTCAGATGCTCAAACAAAAGACCCCTTGCACCGAAAAAGGTAGGGGTCTTTTTATTACTTCGACAAAGGTTAATTTGCCATACCTGATAACAATACCTATCTACAACAAGGAACGCGAAATCCAGTAAGTATGATCCAGCGGTCCTGATCCCTTTCCAAGATCAAGCATCGCCGCAAGCGCTCCTGTCAAATATGCTTTCGCATTTCGAATACTATCTGTCAGGCTGCATCCAGCCGCTAGATTGCAGGCAATCGCTGACGAAAGCGTACAGCCTGTTCCATGTGTATTCGGATTATTGACTCTCTCTGATGAAAACCAGTTTATTTTTCCGTCTGCATAAAGTAAATCGACTGCATCATTAACGAGATGACCGCCTTTTACTAAAATCGCACCGCTGAAACTTTCTGCGATTTTTTGAGCAGCCCGAATCATATCCTCTTCATTTTTAACTTCAAACCCACAGAGGACCTCCGTCTCCGGAATATTGGGCGTAATTACAGTTCCAAGTGGCAGAAGCTTTTGAATTAGAGCCTCCTTTGCCTCATCCGAAAGCAGCCTGCTGCCGCTAGTGGATACCATAACAGGATCCACCACAATTTTTTCCGCCTTATATTCTTTCAGCTTCTCTACAATCACTTCAATAATGCTGCTGTTCGATACCATTCCAATTTTTACACTGTCTGGCCTGATATCCGTAAAAATACAGTCCATCTGCTGGGCAACAAATTCCGGTGTAGCTTCCATAATACCGTACACACCTGTTGTATTCTGTGCCGTCAGTGCCGTAATCGCGCTCATTGCATACATCTGATGTGCCGCAATCGTTTTGATATCTGCTTGAATTCCCGCGCCGCCGCTGGAATCCGAGCCGGCAATTGTCAGAACCTTTTTCATTTTTCAACATCTCCTTCGTTTTGATCTTTAATATTTCTTTTGGATCTATTTTTCAAGCCTGTTTATACATTAAAAATGAACAAGTTACTGTCCTGCAAACAGAAAGCGGCACCATCCGCCGGCATTGCCCGATTCATAATTTTTAAACTGCACGCCGCCTTTATCGTTGCTTCAAAAACAACTTTTATGCACTTATCATTGCCTCAGAAAGCGCTTTTAATCTTCTGCATTCTGCTTCAATATCCGCCGCCGAAAAAATGGCCGATACCAATGCTACACCATCCACACCGCTGCCTGCAAGCTGCATTATATTATCTTTATGAATTCCTCCAATGGCAACAAGCGGAATCGATACTGCCCTGCGAATCTCCTGAATTGTTTCATACGGCACATAAGAAGCATCCAGTTTTGTAGAAGTAGAGAATATTGCGCCGATTCCCAAATAATCCGCACCGTTTTTTTCTGCCTCAACCGCCTCATCTACCGTATGCGCCGACACACCGAGAATCATTTTTTCTCCAATCAGACGACGCACCTCTTTTGCTTTCATATCACTTTGTCCTACATGAACTCCGCTGGCACCGCATTGAACTGCAATTTCTACATTATCATTGATAAAAAACGGCACTCCGTATCTGCGGCATAGTATCCCGATTTCAACTGCTTCTGCAAGAAAACTCTTTTCATCAAGCTCTTTCTCCCGCAGCTGTATACAGGTTGCGCCGCCCTTCAGTGCACACTCCACCTGCTCTGCCAGTGTTTTTCCGTTAAGCCATGTTCTGTCCGTCACCGCATAAAGCAGCATCGCTTTTTTATCGCATTTCATAATTCGCACCTCTCTCCAGATCTTCTGGTGTAAGACGATAAACCGCGTCGATGATATAATTGCGGTACGACGCGTTGCCGTCAAGTGCACTCAACCTTTCAAATGCCTTTTCTCCGCAAAGTCCCATTGCAATAGTCGCAGCAGCAGCAGCTTCCAGCATATGATGCGGGGCCGCCGTAATAAACGCCGCTGTCATTGCCGAAAGCTGACATCCCGTTCCCGTAATACTGCTCATCATCGGATGACCGTTACGAATACAAAAAGCCCGATCCTTATCCGCTACAATATCAATTGCTCCCGTAACTGCAATCACTGCTCCCGTCTCTTCTGCGAATCGCTTTGCAAAGGAAACTGCACTGTCCAGCGTCTCTTCCGTAACTTTATCAGCGATATCGGCATCAACACCTTTTGTAGACCCTTTTCCTAAAGCCAGTGTCTTTATTTCCGAAACATTTCCCCGTATTACTGCAAAATCGATTTCATCAATCAACTCCCGCGCAGTCTGCGTTCTCAGCTCCGATGCACCGGCACCTACAGGATCAAGCAGTACTGGATGGCCAAGTGCATTGGCTCTTTTTCCTGCGGCTTTCATTGATTTTACCGTATTATAATTCAGTGTACCAATATTGATATTCAAACCGCCACAAATAGAAGTAATTTCCTCTGCCTCCGCAATATCGTCCGCCATGATAGGTGACCCTCCGCAGGCCAAAAGAATATTAGCACAGTCATTAACCGTAACATAATTTGTGATGTTGTGAATCAAAGGGCACAATTCTCTGACCCGCTTTAAAATAGTACCAAAACTGATATCTTGTTGCAAAATTTCACTCATTTTTTTCTCCTGACATTCTCACCGGATTTTCAATAGATTTTACACATGATCGTCCAAACGCAGTTGGATTGTTTTCAGTGTTTTGGTCTGCTGTAATGATAAAATAATCACCGCAGCTAAAATAGTACCTCCGACGGTAGAAATAAGAAATGGAATGATGTAACCATAAAAAGCAACGCTTCCAGCCGGCGTTCCCATCAGAAGAACTGCAACCGGGTAAGCACAGAGCCCGCCAAGTACGGAGGTTCCAAACACTTCTCCGAGAAAAGTCAGAGTCAAGCTCTTAGTCTTTTTATAAGCAAAACCGCAGAGCAATGCCCCGATCATGCTGCCCGGAAAAGCCATCAAGCTTCCAAGTCCTAAAACATTCCGAATCAAGCTCGCTGTAAAAGCAACACCTACACCATAAGCCGGTCCAAGCAACACACCGCATAAAACATTCACCATATGCTGTACTGGTGCACATTTACTTGCAAAAACAGGAAACGAAAAAGTGCTTCCTACAACTGCAATCGCACAAAATAATCCTGCAATTGCTAATTTTTGAATATTTGTCTTTTTCATAAGAATTCCTCCTTTAAAATGATTCGAGAAACGGCAAAACAGCGTCGCTTCCCTTCATACAAATAAGCAGTATTTATCTGCCGAAAGGTCGGTCGAAGCTTACTGGCTTCCTCTCACGCCGGAACACGGCTTCCCATCGCTGTTTTATCAAGATACAGGGCGCTCCCCCTCTATCCGCTGCGGCGCGCCGCAGGGCCATTCTTCACATCCTTTCAAAAGAGATTTTGATAAAATAAAGGAAACACCCAATGCAGGTGTCTCCGAAAAAGCAGTCTATGACTTCCTACGGCGGCATTATCCGCATCAGGTTAAGGGTCGAAGTAATCTTCCTCTCAGCTTGCTTAGAAGCACGCTCCCCTGTTTTATCATTTATTATTTTACCAATTAAACTATCTTTTGTCAAGCAGAAGAAAAGCAGCTGTTCGGACTTTGCGTCAGCAAACAACTGCTTTTAAAAATGGTGCCCAGACTCGGAATTGAACCAAGGACACGGGGATTTTCAGTCCCCTGCTCTACCTACTGAGCTATCTGGGCGTACACTTGCCTATGTAATTTGGTGGGCCATCAGGGACTTGAACCCCGGACCTGCCGGTTATGAGCCGGACGCTCTGACCAACTGAGCTAATGGCCCCTCTTTTGTATTGGTCGGGGTGGCAGGATTTGAACCCGCGGCCCACTGGTCCCAAACCAGTTGCGCTACCAAACTGCGCTACACCCCGATACACAAAACTTGGCAGGGGCAGTAGGATTCGAACCCACGGCACGTGGTTTTGGAGACCACTGCTCTACCAACTGAGCTATACCCCTATATGGCGGAGAAGATGGGATTCGAACCCATGCGGCCCTAAACGAACCCTAACGGTTTAGCAAACCGTCCTCTTCAGCCTACTTGAGTACTTCTCCAGGCTTTATTGAAATCTTGTCGGTCTCTTTTTTTGCATCCAATGGCGGAGAGGGTGGGATTCGAACCCACGGCCCCTTTCGGAGTCACTGGTTTTCAAGACCAGCTCCTTAAACCGCTCGGACACCTCTCCATCTTGATTGGAGCTCTGCTACACACCATAATAATTAGCTCAAAAAGCTAAATAATCAATG
>CALXBT010000041.1 GCA_944386585.1 uncultured Clostridia bacterium
GCACAAGACGGTATGAGTGCTGTTGGTCTTGTCAAACTTAACGATTATGACCTCATCATTATGGATGTTATGATGCCAAAGCTGGACGGCTTTTCAGCCTGCAAGGAAATCAAAAAACTAAAAGATATTCCGATTATCATGCTGAGCGCCAGAGGCGAGGAATACGACAAGCTTTTTGGTTTTGAGCTCGGAATCGACGACTATGTCGTAAAACCGTTTAGTCCGAAGGAATTGATTGCCCGCGTCAACGCAGTCATTTCAAGGAATAAAGCGGCTGTTTCCGATGTCTCCGATGAGCTTGTTTTTGGCGGTCTTGTCATCAACATTCCCGCCCGTACAGTTACTGTTGACGGAGAAAAGGTAGAATTAACGCCAAAGGAATACGAACTGCTTTTTTATCTTGTTAAAAATAAGAATCTGGCATTATCCCGCGACAAACTGCTGCAGGATATCTGGGGCTATGATTTCTTTGGAGATGACAGAACGATTGATACACATATTAAAAATCTCCGCAATAATCTCGGTCCGTACAGAGATTACATCGTTACATTGAGAGGAGTAGGTTATAAATTTGAAGTTGAACAGTAAACTCGGCGGCCTTTGGATGAAATACAAACCCGATTTCCAGAGCTTGAAATTCAAGCTCTGGCTTTACTTTATTCTTTTTGCTGTTATTTTAATGACTGTCCTATGGTTTTTGCAGATTTTTTTCCTAAACACCTACTATGAAGAGATGAAAATCAAAGAAACCAATAAAACGGCGCAGTTAATCATGATGCATTACGGTGATGAAAACTTCATCAATGATGTTTCAAAGCTGTCATCCAACAACGATCTTTACATCCACATTGAGACCTCTGACGGCTCTATCATCTTTGAGCCGGGCAGCACCGGTATCAAACCAACCAGCTATCTCACCTACCTACATGAAATCGGCAATCTCAAAAAGGAACTGATGGAATCCTCTGCACCAAGTGTCGCCCTGCGAATTCCGGTAGTCGGTACCAATTACAATACGCTGGCTTACGCTACTTACCTTGATCGTACGCCGGGAAACGAGGTAATGCTGTATCTGTTTTCCCCGCTCTATCCAGTAGGTTCGACTATCAGCATTCTGCGAAATCAGCTGATTTATGTAACGATCATCTCACTTTTTGTCGCAACCATGCTGGGCATTTATCTTTCACGGAGGGTTTCAAAACCTCTCTCCGGAATCAACCGCACTGCTAAAGAACTAGCAAAGGGACATTACGGCATTCGCTTTCGAGGCGGTCATTATTCGGAAATCATCAATTTAGCCGATACGCTGACCTATACTTCGCTCGAACTGGAAAAGGCCAGCAATCTGCAAAAGGATCTGATTGCCAATGTTTCACACGACCTAAGGACACCGCTGACTATGGTGAAATCCTATGCTGAAATGATTCGCGATCTTTCCGGCGACAATCCGGAAAAACGCAACTCTCATTTACAGGTTATCATTGATGAAGCTGACAGACTCAACATTCTCGTATCGGACATGCTCACAATGTCAAGGCTGCAGTCCGGCGTCAGCAAGCTGGAAAAGACAGTGTTTTCTATCAAAGAAGCTACTGAATCCATTCTTCAGTCCTACGGCGTACTGGTCGAACAGGAAGGATATTTAATTCTTTTCGATTGTCCGGATAATTTGAAAGTTTATGCGGATGAAGCAAAGATTAAACAAGTAATCTCCAATCTGCTCAATAACGCTGTCAAATACTGCGGCACAGATCGGACAGTTTATGTCAGCGTAAAAAAACAGAGCGGTAAAGTCCGTTTTGAAGTTACCGATCACGGCATGGGCATCGAACCATCAGAACTGGAGCACATCTGGGAACGGTATTACAAGGCCAGTACCAATCATGTACGCGCGACCGGAGGCAGCGGACTTGGTCTTTCGATTGTCAAGAATATTCTTTCACTCCATAATGTAGATTTTGGTGTAAACAGCAAGCTGGGCGTGGGCAGTACTTTCTGGTTTGAATTAAAATTAGCATAGCCTTGAGACTATGCTGTTAAAAAGCGTCCTCACAGCCGACTTTCCTTTCGGTTGTGAGGACGCTTTCTGAACATTTAGTTGCAAGCTACAGGCTGCTGATTGCCTCATGCAAGTCTTTTACACCGATAATCTTTATCCCATCTGGCAAATCATCCGGCTTTTCTTTTAATTTTACCGCATTCCGCAGCGGCATGATCACACGGACAAATCCCATCCGAGCCGCTTCCTTTATAATCTTATCCGCGCTTTTTACTGTTCGCAATTCTCCTGTCAGCCCGATTTCCCCGAGACTAAGCGTCTTGGTATCAATGGCAATCCTCTTATAGGCCGAATAAATTGCCAGTGCTACCGCAAGATCAATCGAAGTATCCTCCGGCCTGAGACCGCCGACAATATTGACATATACATCATGATTTAAAAGCGATATCCCTGCTTTCCGATCCAGCACCGCTAAAATCATATTCAGCCGAGTATGTTCAACACCGATTGCGGTCCTCCTTGCAAATCCTACATTAGCAGGCGCCGCCAAAGCTTGCACCTCCAGCAAAAGAGGACGCGTACCCTCATAAATCGCAGTAACGGCAGCACCTTCTACAGCCGTCTCCATACCTTCAAGAAAGCTTTCCGATAAATTGCAGACTTCCATCAGTCCCTCCTCTGCCATCTCAAAAGCACCGATTTCGCTTGTCGTACCGAATCGGTTTTTATGTGACCGCAAAATCCGCAGCTCCTGACTGCGTTCTCCCGTAAAATTCAGCACGCAGTCCACAAGATGCTCCACAATTTTCGGACCGGCCAGCTCTCCGCTCTTTGTTACATGCGCCACGATAAAAATTGGCACACCTGTTACTTTTCCGATGCGCATCAGCAGATTGCCGCATGCGCGCACCTGCGATACACTGCCCGGCGCCGAGTCCATTTCCGCTGTATACATGGTCTGAATAGAATCGATGATAACAAACACCGGCTCCAGCGTTTTGCAGACTTCTTCGATATTCTCCATATTTGTCTCAGATAAAAGAAAAAGATTTTGAAGCTCTTGTCCGCTGCATACACGGTCGGCCCGCATTTTGATCTGCTCCTCCGACTCCTCGCCGGAAACATAGAGAACCTTGCCATAGCGCAGCGCAATATTAGCAGCAGCCTGTATAATAATAGTAGACTTTCCGATTCCAGGCTCTCCCGAAATAAGTGTTAGAGATCCTTTTACAAGGCCGCCGCCGAGCACACGGTTGAGTTCTCCGATGCCGGTATCAAGACGTGTATAGAGTTCTGTCTGAATTTCGGTCAGTGCAGTGGCGCGTCCTGCACGCCCTCTGCCGGAGATATCGCTTCCATGCGTTCTGCGTCCGCGTTTATCCTCCTCACTGCTGTCAAAAACTCTCTCCTCGACCATCGTATTCCAAGCGCCGCAGATACACTGCCCCATCCACTTTGGACTCTCATAACCGCATTCCTGACATACAAATACTGTTTTTGCCTTTTTTGCCATCGTCAATCCTTTCTCTCTTCTCCTATCCAGTATCTTTTCAATTCCTTTATTCCCATGCTGCCAATTCCCCGCTGACCATTCTTTTATCAATCAGAAAGAATGCAAACATTCGTTCTTGTTTTTAGTATATCATCTTGCCTCTTTGCTGTCCATCCTCTTTCTGAATCTCAAAAATACAAAACATAAAAGAATATCACGCGCTGCACACATTTCATGAAAAAAGAAAACGCAGGAACGTACATGTACGTATACATATCCTCCTGCGTTTTTCTGCTTTTTATTGAGATTTTGATGATTATCGAATTACGAGATCCTCATTTATGCCCGCATATCGATGTTTTCTGCCTGTTAAGCTTCCTCTTCCTCTTTGTGCGCTGCAATAATTTTTTCTGCAAGATGAGCCGGTACTTCCTCGTAACGCTCAAATGCCATTGTAAAGCTTCCTCTTGCCTGTGTCATAGAGCGGAGCACAATCGCATAGTCAAAAAGCTCCGCCTGCGGTGCTTCCGCCATCAATTTCTGGCCGCCGCCAAGCTGCGGCTCCATGCCAAGAATCTTTCCTCTTCTCTTATTCATGTCTCCCATAACATCGCCCATATATTCATCCGGAACAAAAATCTCAAGATGCATTACAGGCTCCAAAAGACACGGCTTTGCTTCTGCAATTCCTTTTTTAAATGCTAAAGATGCGGCGATCTTAAACGCCATTTCATTCGAATCTACATCATGATAAGAGCCGTCATAAAGAACTGCCTTTACATTTACTACTTTGCAGCCTGCAAGCGGTCCCTTGTTCATACATTCAAGAAGTCCCTTTTCAACTGCCGGCACATAATTCTTCGGAATCGAACCACCGAAAAGTTCTTCAGAAAATTCAAATTCCTGCTGCGACGGTGAGAACCTAATATGAACATCACCATACTGTCCCGCGCCGCCCGATTGCTTTTTGTGCTTGCCCTGCACATCCGAGTTTCCTTTAATCGTTTCTCTGTATGCAATCTTCTGCGGAACTGTCTGCACCTCTACGCCAAATTTATCCTTGAGCTTCGCCATGATAATGCCGAGCTGAATTTCTCCCTGTCCTCCGAGCAGCGTCTGCTTCGTTTCTATGTTTCTCTCAAGCCTAAAAGACGGGTCTTCTTCCATTAACTTATTAAGCCCTGTGCCAACCTTTTCATCATCGCCTTTTGTCTTCGGCTCCACTGCGATGTAAAGAGACGGGGAAGGGAAACTTACGCCCGGCAGCTCTACCGCACTTGCCTTTTCAGAAAGCGTATCACCTGTCTGCGCAAACTGAAGCTTTGCAATCGCTACAATATCTCCTGCTACAGCCGACGGACACTCGCTCTGATTTTTTCCTCTGAGATAGAAGATGGAAGCAATCTTTTCTGTCTTTTCCGCTCTTGAATTATAAAGCTCCATTCCGTTTGAAAGCTTTCCTGCAACTACTTTGACCAAATTGATTTTACCAAGAAACGGGTCGGCAATCGTCTTAAAAACAAAGCCTACCGGCTTGCCACTTGGGTCGCAGGCAATTTCCTTATCGTCTACGGTCTTGTACGGCACATGATCTCCTGCCTTCGGCAAATATTTGATCGCCGCCTCGAGCACCTCTGTAATACCTTCGTTTTTCATCGAACAGCAGGTAAGGATCGGAACAATGCTGCCGCCTGCGATTCCATTCAGAAGGCCTCTTGCAAATTCCTCCTCAGTAAATTCTTCACCGCCAAAATATTTTTCCATCAGTTCTTCGTCTGTCTCGGCAATCGCCTCCGTCAATGCGTCTTTATCATCAAGCGTTACGACCGATGTTCCAAACTTTACCTTTAAATCAGCAATCGTCTGCTCCACATTGACATTCTCCTTGTCCGTTTTTGTAATCACAAACATTTTCGGCATATTATACTGCTTGCAGGAGTTCCATGCCTTTTCTGTACCAACCTGAATTCCTGAGGAAGCATCGACAAGAATCATGGCCGCATCTACCGCTCTCATTGCGGAATCCACTTCTCCGATGAAATCAAAGAAACCCGGCGTATCAATAAAATTGATTTTTGTCTTATTATATTCAACCGGAACGATCGAAAGCGAAATAGAATATCCCTTCTCAATTTCCATTTTATCATAGTCAGATACTGTATTTCCGTCCTCCACCTTTCCAAGTCTGTTTATAACACCTGTCGCAAGGAGTGCCGCTTCAAGGAATGTCGTTTTACCGCAACCGCCATGTCCAAGTAATGCAACGTTTCTGATAGTGTCGCCTGTGTAGCCTTTCATAGATAGACCTCCCAAAATTAAATTCGTTCTCGCATGTTCTCTTTATCTTACAGATTCCAAATCAGAGAACCACACATAATGTCTATATTATATCACTATTCTGAAAATATGTAAATAGAGAATAGCGGCAGTCCGAGCTACTTTAAAATCCCGGTTCAAAGAAGCTTGTCATTGCTCCTTTTCTGCTCCCTCAGAACAAACCATATCTGCTGCTATAAGCATTATAATTATCTGATTTTAATTAAATATTTTTTATATATAATGAATAATTTTTTATTTATAATTCATATAAATGATTTACTTGACGAAATTTATTCTTTTAAGATATAATAATTTATACATATGATTTAAATATATTTAATGCAGAACAGAAAGGTCTTTCCATGAAAAAATTAAAAACCATCAGCGAACAAGTTTATGACTATGTCATCGAAAAAATTATGAACGGAGAATTGAAGCCAGGTCAAAAAATTACGGAAACAGATCTTCTTCAGGAGCTTGATATCAGCCGGACACCTATCCGTGATGCTTTTCTCTCGCTCGTTTCCGACGGCGTACTGATCAGTGTTCCGCGCAAAGGCTATTTTGTCAGGGAATACGATGATGAAACAGCGCTTCTGGATTGGCACATCATCGCGCGTCTTGATACCTACGCAGCAGAACTTGCACTCGAGCATTTGAAAGAAGAGGATTATCAAGCCATGCAGGAATGCATCGAACAGATGGACCTTGCACTTGATGCAGGCGATACTTTTGCTTACAACGAACTCCAGCACAAATTTCACGATATTTATCTCAACAAATGCGGTAACAAGCGGCTAATCGAACTTCTCCACACGCTCCTTTACGGTGCATCCCGCGCGTCTGTTTTTCTTTCTATGATGAACGGCGTAGAAGTCACTACGAAAATCATCAATGAAGAACATAAAAAAATTCTTGAACTATTTAAGAAGAAAGAACTTGCAGATCTAACAAAGTGTTTAACGCTGCACTGGACAGCAAGCTCTTATGAAATCAAAGAAGAACAGTAAAAAGAAAATTACCGGCATAAAGCAGAAACGGCAAGCACCTCAAAAAAGTACCTGCCGTTTTTCTATTTTATTATCAACTGAAATCACTTTTCACTCAAATGCGCCATATTTCTTTGCAAAGCGCCGAAGTAAATCCTTACAGTACCTTGTCAAGAAAGTCCTTTGTACGCTGCTCTTTCGGGTTTCCAAATACTTCCGACGGCGTTCCTTCTTCTATGATATATCCACCGTCCATAAAAATAACGCGATCCGCTACTTCTTTCGCAAACCCGATTTCATGAGTTACAATCACCATCGTCATCCCTTCAGCCGCCAGATTCTTCATAACCTGAAGCACTTCTCCGACCATTTCCGGATCAAGTGCTGAAGTCGGTTCGTCAAAGAGCATAATATCCGGATTTATGCAAAGCGCGCGCGCAATTGCCACTCTCTGCTTCTGTCCGCCTGATAACTGAGACGGGTATACCTCTGCTTTATCGTCAATGCCTACACGCCTGAGCATTACCATTGCCTGTTCTTTTGCCTCTTGCTTCGTGGCTTTTTTTAAATCGACAGGCGCCAGCATCAAATTACGGATTACATTCAAATTATTGAACAAATTGAAATGCTGAAACACCATACCGATATTTTCACGCACTTTATTGATGTCCGTCTTTTTATCCGTTAAGTCAAATCCATCTACAATAACCGTACCGCCCGAAATATGCTCCAAACAGTTCAGACAGCGGAGAAAAGTTGATTTGCCGCTGCCGGACGGTCCAACAATGACAACCACTTCTCCTTCGTAAATATCAGTAGAAATATCTTTCAGCACTTCCAGCTTTCCGAAATTTTTCTTCAGAGAATCTACATGAATTTTTACATTGTTTTTATTCACGGCCACGCGCAAGCCTCCTCTCCACATATTTCGCAAGCAGCGACAGCAAAGTAATTACAACTAAATACATAACTGCCACAACCGCCCATGTCTGGAAAATTGCAAAAGTATTTGCCACTACATTCTTTGCAGAATTCACAAGCTCCGGAAAACCGATAAACGAAAGAATCGAAGTATCTTTCAAAGTGATAATGAACTGATTGATAATACTCGGAATCATTGTTTTAATCGCCTGCGGCAGTACAATACGCTGCATCGCGCGCCAGTAAGGCAGTCCCAGACTGCGTGCTGCTTCCATCTGACCTTTATCCACCGACTGAATACCGCCGCGGATAATTTCCGACATATATGCACCGCAATTCAGTGCCAGACAGATCGTACCGGCTTCTAGTGCCGTAAAAGTAATCGGCCAGTTAAGAATCTCCTTACAGAACTGCGGAAC
>CALXBT010000042.1 GCA_944386585.1 uncultured Clostridia bacterium
TGACACTCTCTATTTTATCCTGCAAATGCACTTTATTTTTATTGCACTTTAAATTTGCAAAGTATCCACCGATTAAAACGCTACTGAACCGAACACATCCGAAAAAGTGTGTACTGCGTCTGCTGTAAGCGCACTGGAATTTCCTAAGATTCCTGCCGCTGCCTTAAAGACTGCAAGTACTATATTTCCAGCAATCGTTACCCGCAAAATTTTAACTGTCATATTATTTTTTACAGTATGAGCAGGCACCGCGCTACTGAATTCATCCATTTTTGTATCGTTCTGTACATGTTCCTGCCTCATTTTTACTTTCCCCTTTTTCTCTTTACTTTGCTTTTCTCTTGCCGCAGTCTTCTCCCCTCCGCTTTATTGCCAAACAAATGAACAACTGCATATCCTGCAACTAAAAGCACTGCCATAAAGAAAACCCGCTGAAGCACATGAATCATATTTCCCGAAAGTACATCATTCCATGTAGAGATATAATCGTAGCCATCAATCCATGCGGAGAATACTGCCAGTACCGAAAGAATTGCCAGCGAAAAATCCATACGCTTTGAATCCTTTCTGTCAATGATATCACATTTAGTATCAAACACCGTCTGTAGCTGCTCTTTGTTTCGCTGCATATATGCAAGCTGCTTCTCAATCTCAAATGCTTCCCGCATCATATCAATCGATTTCTGCGATGTCGGATAGTTAAGCTGAATATTCCAAAAAGCACAGCTCTTTGAATAATCATCATAAATCGCCTCAACATTCTTTAAAAACGCTACCGGCTCCGAAAAATCGCTATCTGTAAAGAGACTGACAATCTGCTGATTCGCAATATGAATCGCTGCTTCTTCAAAAAGAAGCAATTCGATAAAAAACAGAGATATCGTTTCTTCTCCAATTCTCTCAGTAAGCGGCGCTCGAAGCTCTGGACTAAACTGCAGAAGAACATTCGTATGAGCACAAACATATCCTCTATCATATTGTCCCATTCCATATTCTGAGCTAACTGCCCCTACAATATCCGGATCAATCAGCCGGCCGAAAAATTCTCCCTCTGGATAAATCGCTTCTGCTGCCAAAAGCGACGCGATTTGAGAATTGCTTAATTTTTCCTTTTTTTCCGGAATGATTACAAAAATTTTAGGAGTTCCCCTTTTTACAATTCCAAAAGTATTGCTGAGATAATCAAAGAAATTAACCGCTTCTTCATCCTCCGTAATAACCCGTATCTGATTGCAAATAATATTATCCATGCAGTAGCTGAGCAAAAACGGCATCGACAGAGAAAACCAGGTCAAGACAGCGCAGCTGCTTTTTTCGTCAATAGAAATATAAAGATCCACATAGGCCGGCATTCCAATGCCTTCTGACATTTCCTTCATTTCCGGCAGCATTTCACTGACAATCTGCACCTTGATTTTTCCAAGATAATATCTTTTTATCCGATTTTTAATTCCAGACGATGCATCCACATGATCCATTTCTGAAGGAACACCCGTCTCATAATTCGTCCGAAATTCCAGCATCTTTATCAAAAAATCCGCTTCTTTACTAAAATCACTAAATCTACGCGCCGCATTTTCTACAAAACTCATATTGCTGTACTGCACTGGAATAGAAACATAAAAATCCGGAACAATAGACCATTCCTCTTTACGATTTTTCAGCATTTCCCTTAGCAGCGGATTGATAAGCAAAGGGCTTTCATACGGCAAATACTGCACATACAGCACAATATCTCCGCTAAATCGCTCGCAATAATGCGATAAATTAATCAACCTCTGATACTGCAAAAACTGTGCATATCTCATTTCTACAACAACCGCAAAGCTGATTTCATTGTCCTTTTTTGTAAAAACGGAAATTCCCTGCTGTATCTCTTTATGCACGCCGTAAACAGCATGTCGCTTTTTTAATAATTGATAGGCAATCCCATTCTTTTTTAAAATTTCTGTTTCGGGAAGTGCTACTTTAACCGCTTCACAGACAGCATCTTCAAAGTTACATACGGGCATGCCGTTTCGGTGCAGAATTAAGTAGTAGCCCTGTTCGAGAACTCTCATCTCGAAGCCGCGCTTCGTATAAATCGCGAGTGAATCCTCATTTGATACATCACTCGCGATATTATAATCACTGTATTTCTCAAGCACCTTATCAAACAAACACGCTGCCAAACCTGCTCCTCTGTGAGATGGTTTTACCGCAACAGACAGCGCATAAAGCACTTTCTCCCCAAGCTCCTTTTCAATTGTTCCGTGCAGTGCCTCCTCATACAAAAACTTACCGGATGCACTGCCAGTAAAAATCTCCCGAAAAACAGCCGGGTCCTTTTTCTGCGTCTTCCGATAATCAAACATCAGCAAAAAAGCAATCAACTTTTCGTTTTCTCTAATGCCATAGCAAAATCCACCGGCAAGGCAGTATTCAATACTAAACCGAAAGGCAATTCTCATCGCCTCAGCCCTCGTATTTTTATCAGGAAAACTTCTTGCATAAAAATGATCTTCTGCAAAACATTCACAAAATAAATCAAGTGTCTGTTCAAGATCACTGATCTTTAACCGTTCAATCATCATTTACGGATACCTCGTTTTCTGGATTCTTGGAAAATTTTCTATTTTTTTACAATTTTATTTGTAATTTTTTCTGCAATTGGAATTCCTACATTTGCAAGCGGAATAGAAATAAGAATGCTGACAAGCGCAGACTTCAAAAATGCCGGTAAAAATCCCGCAGAAAACCCAAGATTGATTGCCACCATAATAAATGCGATTGGCACTGAAATTATAATTGCCGCCAAGCAGGACATTATCATTCCGTAATACTTCTGATGAATCATTTTTAATCCTCGTTTCAAATCATGAAATAAATAAAAAGGCGTTATTTCTTTAGCAGAATACACAAGCCTTTCATAAACAGCTGCCTTGATTAAAGCAACATATATCTCTTTTCTATTTTATGTATTATACCATTGATATAACGCTGTGGTCAAATAATAAAAGAACAAAAGAGAAACCGCCGATAACCGCCGGTTTCTCTTTCATATTTATACCGGCTTCTGCTAAAGCAGCAGCCTTTTTCTATGCTTTACGCCCACTGTGCATAAAGCGTTACATCTGCTGTAATTGTAAGATCTGCACCCGTCTGATAAGAATCACCGCCGCCGCCGGCCTCTGTGTTCCAACTTTCAAATGTCGAATCTGGTTTCGTGATTCCTACTTCTGTATTGCTTTTTACTTTATACTGTGTATCTCTTGCAATACCGGTATCTTCATGTTCACCTGTTCCACCGTTGGCATTATAGCTCACGCTAAAGGTAACGGTAGGCGTCCACTGCGCATAAAGCGTTACATCTGCTGTTACATTAATCTTTGAGCCCGCCTGGTACTCCGTACCGCCACCGCCAGCTTCTGTGTTCCAGCCGGTAAATGTTGAATCTGCTTTCGTGATTCCTACATCCGTGTCGCTTTTCACCGTGTATTCCGTACCACTTACAATACCAGTATCTTCATGTTCACCTGTTCCACCGTTGGCATTATAGCTCACGCTAAAGGTAGCGGTAGGCGTCCACTGTGCATAAAGCGTTACATTACCTGTCACATTAATCTTTGAGCCCGGCTGGTACTCTGTACCGCCGCCGTCAGCTTCTGTGTTCCAGCCGGTAAACGTATATCCTGTCCTTTCGATTCCTACATCCGTATTATTTTTCACCGTGTATTCTGTACCGCTTGGAATATTGCTGTCCGTATAATTTCCTGTACCGCCATTTGGAAGGTACGTAACCGAAAAAGCCGTAACAGGATTATTAATATAAACTGTCCTTCCGCCTCCGCAGCACCGATTACAAAGACTGCAAAGGTTGCAGCTGTTACTGCATCCACTACTTCCGCAAGTATTCTCGCAGCTGCCCGGCCAAATGCTTCCGCAAGTACTCTCGCAGCTGTTGCATTTTCTGCACTTATTATTTCTGCTACCGCAGCCAGTCCTGCAAGTACGAGTGCTGCACTTGCAGGTATTTCTTTTACATCTATTCATAAATAAAATCCTTTCTACACAAAATGGTATATATTATCATATTGTATTAACCTCTGCTTTGTTCAAGCAGAAGCACCAATATCTCTGAATCGTAATATGAAAACAAAATTAAGAGTAGACATTTCTGCAATTATTAGGTATAATAACAACTGTTCCGTTACATATTTATTTACCATTTAAAAAGCATGCGCGATTGGCGGAATTGGCAGACGCAATAGACTTAGGATCTATCGGGCGACCGTGGGGGTTCAAGTCCCTCATCGCGCACCATAAAAAACCGTTTATTTGGTAGCTACTCATAAAACAGTATCAATAACAAACTGAAATAGGGTAGCTTTCATGCGGGATGCGAAAAAGGCAGGTAAGAAGTAAATTGTTTTTCTTACCTGCCTTTTCTCTTTTTGTTCTGCGATAGAATGCTATTTTGGAGGGTGTGAATATAAAAGCGCTGCACTTCCCATGCGCTTGCTGCCTTCGCAAAGCCGCATTATGGTCTACTGCACAACATTCATAATAAATTGAGTACGCATTATTTTTAGTACGGCTTGTGTTCATGCTCTTAGGCACAAAACTCCTCAATTACTTTGCTAAATCATTTTTCCTGTAAATACTGTGCCCACTTTTTGGCCTTTCACGATTTCATATAACGCTTCCGGTGCTTTCCCGTTTGTGATTACAGTATCTATTCCTTGTGCAGTAGCTAATTCGGCGGCTCGGAGCTTTGTTTTCATACCGCCAGTTCCCCGTCTTGAACCTGCGCCGCCTGCAAGAGCATAGACCGTTTCGTCAATTTCCTCTATCCGGTTTATGAGTCTTGCATTTGGGTACAACCGTGGATCTGCGTTATACAGACCGTTTATATCAGACAAAATAACTAACTGCTTCGCTCTGCATAACACCGCCACAACAGCGGAAAGCATATCGTTATCTCCAAACAGTCTGTCCTCCGATTCTATTTCCGTATAACTAACAGAATCGTTTTCATTCACTATAGGGATAATGCCCATTTCCAGCAGGGTATTGAATGTATTTATCAGATTTTCTTTCTTTTCTTCCTGCTCCATATCCTCTGCATTCAGTAGAATTTGAGCAATTGTTTTGTCATAGTCATTGAAAAATTTATCATAAAGAAACATCATACTGCATTGTCCTACCGCTGCCGCCGCCTGTTTCATCCGCATACTAGAAGGATATTTTTTCATGTTCAACTTATTTGTTCCAACGGCAATTGCGCCGGACGATACCAAAATCACTTCATACCCCATATTCTGAATGTCAGACAGAACACACGCAAGACGGTCAAAAGAGCGCAGATCGCACTTACCCATTTCATTTGTAAGGGTGGAAGTTCCTACTTTCACAACAATCCGATTTTGATAAAGCCCCATGTCACACCTCAATAACTGACAATGTATGATTGGCGTATGGCAGAAATTTTTTACAAATATCCTTTGTCCGCATCTTTACATATCCCATTGTTGTCCCATCGCCGCAGCCATACCATTTTTCGTCAATCACTTCTTTGTCAAAAACAATCCGCACCTTGTTTTCTATGTCCAGCAGGCTGCTAAAAACGGTCGCCGCGCCGATTTTCGTACCAAGCATAACCTCCATTTGTTCCGCCGGCGCAAAAGAAACACGGGCAACACCTAATGCATTGCTGAAATCTTTAGAGCAAAACGGCTTATTGCCGACGGTAATAAATAAATAAAAATGTGTTTGCTGCCGGTTGCAGAGAAACAAAGTTTTTACCATATTCATATCCAATTTTTCATTAATAGCAGCGCAGTCTTCCATTGTAATCACTTCATCAGTATCGACACGCTGAAAAGGAATTTGCAGCTTTTCTAATGTCTCATAGACTTTTTTCTGAAGCTGTGTCTGAAACTGACGAGGGGCTTCCGTTTGAATTTCGCTTACATAAATCATTCTATTTAGCATATTTGATAATTAAATATACCTTTCGCACCTCCTGCTTGACTTTTCTTCATTTTCAGTTTACCATATACTTTATAATTACAAAAGCGAATGTTTATCATAAAATATATGATAAAATCAGATTGATAGGATAAGGTGATACCATGGACATGAATATTCAAAAATATATGGCGTTTATCAAGACCGTTGAGTACGGCAGCTTTACAAGAGCCGCAGAGATGTTAAACTATTCTCAATCAGGTATCAGCCGCATGATTAACGACTTGGAAAAGGAATGGAAAGTTATTTTATTGGAAAGAGGAAAATCCGGCGTAAAACTGACAAGCGATGGAATGAAACTGCTTCCTCATGCAAAGAATGTTTGCATGGAATATGAAAAGCTGCAGATGGAAGTAGCTGAATTGAATGGCCTGCAATCAGGACTTATCCGTATCGGAACATTTTCCAGCGTAGCGACGCACTGGCTCCCGAACATTATCAAAGAATTTCAAAAATCATATCCGGGCATTGATTATGAATTGCTGCTTGGCGATTATATGGAAATTGAAGAATGGATTTCAGAAGGACGCGTTGATTGCGGCTTCCTTCGCCTGCCTACGCATACAGAATTTGAAACAATCTTTTTAGAGCAAGACAGGCTGCTTGCAATCCTGCCAGAAAATCATTCTTTGGCACATTTTGAGAAAATCCCTGTTGCTGCGCTTTGTGATGAACCATTCATGCTTTTAGAAAAAGGTGCAAAAGCAGAAATTTCAGAGATCTTTGAGCGTTGTAATTTAACACCAAAAGTACATTTTACAACATGGGACGATTACGCGATTATGTCAATGGTGGAGAGCGGTCTTGGCATCAGCATTTTACCTGAATTAATTTTGAAGCGTATCCCTTATCGGATTGTAGCAAAAGAATTGGATGTATCCGCATATCGAAAAATAGGGCTTGCCCTGAGAAGCAAAAAAAATGCTTCACTTGCGGTAAAACGGTTTTTGGAGTACCTGCAATATCGTTAAAAGTAGAGACCAGGCAAAAAATATTGACAGAGTTATTTGCAAAATGGAGAAACAGCATAGCCGAAACTATGCTGTTTACCGAAAACATCTTTATGCTGTTTTATTGGGTGTATCTTTAGTACCTCTTTTATTTTTCTTTCTCCATGATATAATTAGTCAGAAATATGCCGCATCTCAGAACCTGCTGCTTGCGAATAACACGATATCCTCTTTTTTCAAAAAAAGGTCTTGCCGTAACAGAAGCATGTGTAACAATCCTCTTTTCTAATACCGCCTGCTCCAAAACATCGCAGAGCGCTGTAGCAACCCCTTTTCTCTGATAGTCTTTATGAACAAACAATCGGTCGAGATAACCGTTTCTATCAATATCTCCAAAACCTATTATCTGATTACCTTCAACCGCAACAAAACTTTCGTGTTCCAATAAAGAACGATCCCATTCTTCCAGATCCGTATTGCCACTCGCCCATGCAAAAAGCTGTTCTCTTGTATAATCTTTTGCATTTATGGTATGCACCGTATCATAGAAAAGAGCTGACAGCTCACCACAGTCTGATGATTGATATTTCCGTATCAACATTTTTCTTTCCGCATTTCAATTTTATTTCATCTTGTCCAATGATCTCTCTTCAATATTTTATAGCAGGCTCTGCTCTTTTGCAAGACCTGTCATATCGCTTCTTAAATTTACCCGGTTTTACTATTTATATATCACTGCCTGCCATGCCGCGAGCACATACGGGTTGTTTTCATTTTCATCTTTTACATTGTTGAGTACTGGTACAAGTCCGCTGAAATCAATACTTTGGCTTAATATCGCCGGTTCCTCTGACATATTTACTGCAACAAGGACCCTTTCCTGTTCATATCTGCGCTCATAAACCATTGCATGCGCACAGCCGCTTTCAATACGCACAAAATCCCCGTATAATAACGCCGGTGTTGCAGCTCTGAGTGCAATCGCATTGCGGTAAAAATGAAAAACTGAATCCGGATCAGTAAGCTGGTCTTTTACATTGATTTCATTTTTATTTCTATTTACTTCGATCCAAGGAGTTCCATCTGTAAATCCTGCGTTTTCATCCTTATCCCACTGCATAGGAGTCCGCGCATTATCTCTTGAGCGATAACGCAAATTAGCAAGCGTCTCTTCTTCGCTAAGTCCCGCTTCATTTATCGCATATTTATAGTAATTCAGTGCGTCGACATCCCGGTAATGCTCCATCGAATCAAATCCTGCATTCGTCATACCGATTTCCTCACCCTGATATACAAACGGTGTCGCCAAAATAGAAAACTCGATTGCAGCCAACAGCTTCGCTGAACGTTCCCGATACACGCCATCATTTCCAAACCGGCTGACAGGACGCGGCAGATCATGATTTCCCCAGAACCAACTGTTCCAGCCTCCCCCGGCCGGAAGTTCTGTCTGCCAGCGTTCAATCACATCAAACAGCTGTGCTGGAGTAAACGGCACGATATCCCATGCGCCTCCCGGTCCAAAATCAAGCTCATCATGCTCAAACATGTGATTCATACTAAGCTCATGACGCTCTTTTGCTACCATTAAAAGCGTTTCCTCAATATCCGAAGCAGAGCATTCTCCTACCGTTACGATATTTCTCGGTTCAAAAATGCGGTCATTCATCTCCCGCAGCACCTTATGCATTGTCGGTTGATTCGTAAAAAACGGGCGCCCTTTTACATAATCCGGTGCATCTTCCGGTGCATCAGGAAACCGCTGATCCTTTCCTATCGTATTGATTGTATCCATGCGGAACCCCGAAACGCCCTTATCTGCCCACCATTCAATGATTTTATAGACTTCCTCCCGCATCTCGCGGCATTCCCAGTTAAGATCCGGCATTGACTTTGTGTAAAGGCGGAGATAATACTGCCCCGTTCTTTCGTCAAATTCCCAAGCCGGCTCGTTAAAATAACCGCGCCAGTTATTTGGTGCCGACCCGTCATCCTGAGGATCTTTCCAGATATAGAAATCACGGTACGGATTATCTTTTGACGACTTTGACTCAAGAAACCAATGATGACGGTCCGATGTATGATTAAATACAAGATCCATCATAATTTTAATACCATGCTCCGCCAACTTTTCCGCCAGTTCCTCCATATCTTCCATTGTACCGAATTCCGGATTAATCTGATAATAGTCGCTGACATCATATCCGTTATCATCGTTCGGCGATGCATATACAGGACAAAGCCATACCATGCCGACACCTAAATAGGCAAGATAATCAACTTTTTCGATAATTCCGCGTAAATCGCCGATACCGTCTCCGTTAGAATCTTTAAAGCTTCTTGGATAAATCTGATAGATTACCGTAGACTTCCACCATTCCACATGCTTGTTTTCTGTCATTGACTGATCTCCTTTCCGCCGCTTTAAAGCTGTACGCTTTTTTATGCAGCCGTACAAATCTTCATAATCCTGCAGCTTTTTTCTAAAGCTGACAGGGCTATAGCACTATAATTCTTACTTGTTTTTATCTTATCAGCTCCAAAGAGTAAAGTAAACCTCAAATATTTACACGCACTGGTCGGAAATTTCAACAAAATATGTGTGTATAATGTACTCATGTTGAATTTGTTAATATTCCCATCGATAAAAAAAAAGGAGAGAAAACATAAAATCATGTTTTCGATAGAATATTATGGTTAGATAAACATTTACTTACAAAGGCAAGAGATATGATGTTCGTGCCAAGAATGAAAAAGAATTAAAAAAGAAGATTTCTGAAAAGAAGAAGTCTATAAGAAATGAGTTAATTGTTTCTTACACCGTAGCAGAGTGGTGTGATGTGTTTTTAGATTTATACAAACAAGATGTTGCACTACGGACCTACGATGGATATATTATTAGATTTAGACTTCATATCATTCCTTACATCGGTAAGAAGAAATTAAATGAAGTTACTCATATTGATGTACAGAATGTACTAAATAAAATGCGAGGTAAGTCTTCAAATAGTATTCGTAAAGTCTATAATGATTTAAGTCAATTGTTTGAAAAAGCTGTTGTTGCAAGATTTATTACTTCTTCTCCTGTTATTGGTGTTGTTGTTCCTAAAGGATATAGTAATAAAAGACGAGCAATAACAAACCACGAGAGAGAGTTAATTGAGTTATGTTGTCAATGGCATCCATACGGTGCTTGGATTTATAGCATGTTGTTATGCGGATGCCGACCTCACGAAACTGCACTATTGCAGTATAAAGATGTTGTAGAAAACACTCTACATATTCGAGGAACAAAAAGTAAGGCGGCGGATAGAATAGTTCCTTTGCCGGACAAACTTAAATCAAAACTTAATTTGTCTTCTGGTTTGGAAGAATATTTATTTCATACTGAAAGTGGATTAGTACCGAAGTATGAACATAACCGTGCAGATATGTGGAGCAGGTTTAAGAAAGATGCAGGACTTGATACTGATGTTACAATGTATTGTTTAAGACATACATATTGTACAGATTTACAGACTGCTGGTGTGCCGATAAATGTTGCGAAAGATTTTATGGGACATTCTTCTATAACTCTTACTGCTAATATTTATACACACACAAGTGACAAGAGTTGGCTTGATGCAAGCGACAAATATAACGCATTTCTTGCCACATTTTTGCCACACTAAACTGCTGAAACTGATGTCAAGGAGCGGTTAAGACGCTCCTTTCATCGGTGTAACTAAAATGCTTATAAACATTGAAATTTCAATAAAAAAACACCTTCGAAAAGGTGTTTAAATGGTGACCCCACCGGGAATCGAACCCGGGTTACCGCCGTGAAAGGGCGATGTCTTAACCGCTTGACCATGGGGCCATAAAAGAAAAACCGGCAACGACCTACTTTTCCAGGCAGCTTCCCGCCAAGTATCATCAGCGCTGAGGAGCTTAACTACTGTGTTCGAGATGGGAAC
>CALXBT010000043.1 GCA_944386585.1 uncultured Clostridia bacterium
ACTTTATATAGTATAGCAAAGTCAACAAAAATTGGAAACCGCTAAAGCGAAAAAAAACGGACTGCCAATTGAAAATCCAGCAGTCCGAAATCCCTTATTTTTCCTTAATATAGCCAAGCGCAGTAAGTGCCTCTGCACAAAGCACCGCACCACCTGCAGCACCTCTAACCGTATTATGAGAAAGTCCGATAAACTTAAAATCATAAAGGCCAAGTTCATCCTCTCTGATTCTGCCGGCTGTTATACCCATTCCCCGCTCAATATCAACATCAAGCTTTACCTGCGGGCGGTTTTCTTCTTCCATATAAGTAATAAACTGCTTTGGAGCACTTGGAAGATTTTTTTCCTGCGGCATTCCCCGATAAGTTTGCAGCTTTTCAATCAGCTGTTCTTTTGTCGGATTCTTGCGGAACTTAACAAAGGCTGCTGCAGTATGACCGTTTAGGACTGGCACTCGAATACACTGACAGGTGATCTTCGGGAATTCAGCCGGAACAATGATACCGTCTTTTAGCTGTCCAAAGATACGCAGCGGTTCTTTTTCGCTTTTTTCTTCCTCTCCTCCAATATATGGAATAATATTTTCAATCATTTCCGGCCAGTCTGAGAAGTTCTTGCCGGCACCGGAAATCGCCTGATAGGTAGTTACAACAACTTCATACGGCTCATATTCTTTCCATGCATTAAGCATCGGTACATAGCTCTGAATAGAGCAGTTTGGCTTTACCGCAATAAATCCTTTTTTTGTTCCGAGCCTTTTTTTCTGCGATTCGATTACAGCAAAATGTTCACTGTTAATCTCCGGAATTACCATCGGCACATCCGGTGTCCAGCGGTGTGCACTGTTATTTGAAACAACGGGAGTTTCTGTCTTCGCATATGCCTCTTCAATTGCTTTAATCTCATCTTTTGACATGTCGACAGCACTGAAAACAAAATCAACAGTTGATGCAACTTTTTCAACCTCGTTCACATTCATTACAATTATATTTTTTACAGCTTCCGGCATTGGTGTTTCAAGCTTCCAGCGGCTGGATACCGTTTCTTCATATGTTTTACCGGCGCTTCGTTCACTGGCTGCAATCGTAACAACTTCATACCAAGGATGATTTTCAAGAAGTTGGATAAACCTCTGCCCTACCATACCCGTACCGCCTAAGATTCCTACTTTTAATTTTTTTTCCATATTTCTTTTTCAGAGAATTTCTCTCGTTACCTCCTTTTTTGTGTTTTTTACACGAAAAGTTTCATTAAATATGTATTTTATCACAATTATTTTTCTTTCACAACATTTTTTACAGCAACAAAGAAAAATTTAAATCTCCTGTAGAGATTTCCGCTGCCGATTTTTACATCTTTAATGCAAAATAAAATAAATATCGCGGGCGCATTGTTATCCCTCTTACTTTTTTCTGTCTTTCCTTTATTCTATTCCGCATTTTCTATAATGCAATTGTATCATGAAAGATTTTGTTTGGAAACACCTTTTCTTATATCCGTGAATATACTGTTTATACTAATTGAAACTTAAAACCGAAACTTATCTTAGGAGGTTTAGTTTATGATACTGTTTAAAGGTGCCGCCACCGCTCTCGTTACACCATTCAGCGAGGGAAGCGTGGACTACAACGCTCTGGAGAATTTGATAGAATGGCAGATCAATGAAGGTATTGACGCACTTGTCAGCTGCGGTACCACCGGTGAAGCCTCTACTCTGTCAGATGAAGAACATAAGAAAGTCGTACAATTTACCATTGAAAAAACACGCGGGCGTGTTCCTGTCATCGCCGGCGCCGGCAGCAATGATACAGCACATGCCATTGAAATGTCAAAGGCGCTCGAAGCACTTGGTGCAGACGGGCTTCTGCTTGTTACACCGTATTATAACAAATGCAGCGATAGCGGACTGATTCAGCATTATGAGGCCATTGCCAATGCCGTATCTATCCCTTCGATTGTGTACTCCGTGCAGGGCCGTACTGGCGTTAACATTTCTCCGAAAGTTGTCAGCGAACTTGCTCCTAATCCGGGTATCTGTGGAATCAAGGAAGCAAGCGGCAATATCGCACAGGTAGTAGAAATCTCCCGCTATCTTTCTGATGATTTTGCCATGTACTCCGGTAATGACGAAAGTACTGTTCCCCTTATGGCAATGGGAGCAAGCGGCGTCATTACAACAACCGGCAATGTCATTCCAAAGGATATGCAGCGTATGACAAATGCCTACTTAAACGGAGATGTCGAAGAAGCACGCCGTATGCAGATTGCTATGAAACATCTAATTGACGCACTTTTCTGTGAAGTAAATCCAATTCCAGTAAAAGCCGCGCTCAATATCATGGGAAAAATCAAACGGGAGTATCGTCTGCCGCTCTGCGAGCCTGACAATAAATCCCTTTATACGATCATGTGCGCTCTGCGCGAATACGGCGTGATTGATGAAAGTATTTAAATAAATGAAAAATAAAAAAGCGCCTGAAATAATCAGGCGCTGATTTTAAACATCCTCTTACGCTTCAGAAGCAATAACTTCCTTGCCGTCGTAGTAATTGCAATTCGGGCAAACTCTATGCGGAAGCTTCGGCTCGTGGCACTGCGGGCAAATAGATACTCCCGGTGCTGTCATCTTCATATTCGGAGATCTTCTTTGATCTCTTTTCGCCTTTGATGTTTTCCTCTTTGGAACTGCCATTGTTACACCTCCTTACTTTGCTCTTTCTATCGTAAAAATTCATATACATTACATACAACATTCAAATTATATATGAATTTCATAAGAATTGTCAACAACTATTTTAACTTTCTTACGATATTATAAGTATCCCTTGCAATCATCAGCTCTTCATTTGTCGGAATCAAAAGCACTTTTACCTTTGAATCATCTCTGGAGATAATCGTTTCTTTTCCTCTGATCCTATTCTTCACGAGGTCAAGTTTAATGCCGAGATTTCCAAGATCATTGCAGATAATATCTCTCATCGCGATGCCGTTTTCACCAAGACCTGCTGTAAATACGATCGCATCCACACCGTTCATTTCTGCAATATAGGCACCAATATAAAATCTTACTTTATGCGCAAACACTTTGAGCGCAAGCTGGGCTCTCTCATTTCCTTCAGCTGCTGCTTCCTCAATGTCTCTGAAATCGCTTGATACCCCAGAAATGCCGAGTACTCCCGACTTCTTGTTGAGGATTTCATTTGCCTCACCCTGCTTCAAGTGCTCTTTTTCCCTGATAAAAGTAACGATAGCCGGATCAATATCACCGCACCGAGTCCCCATTACAAGTCCTTCAAGCGGCGTAAAGCCCATCGATGTATCAATACATTTACCGCGCTTGATAGCAGACACCGATGCACCGTTTCCAAGATGGCAAGTAATCAGCTTCAGATCTTCAATATCCACATTGAGAATATCCGCCGCTCTTTCTGCTACATATCTATGGCTCGTTCCGTGAAAACCGTATCTTCTGATCCCATGCTTCTGATAATATTCGTATGGAATTGCATAAATATAGGATTCAGGAGGCATTGTCTGATGAAAAGCCGTATCGAATACACCTACCATCGGCGTATTTGGCATCAGCTGTTCGCAGGCATCAATACCGAGAAGATTCGGCGGATTATGAAGAGGAGCAAGCTCAATACAATCTGTCAGTGCTTTTTTCACATCCTCTGTAATCAGCACTGATGACGCAAACTTTTCACCCGCATGCACAACTCTATGACCTACTGCTCCGATTTCCTCCATCGATTTGACAACACCATGCTCGCTGTCCAAAACAGCATCCAGAACATGGCCAATTGCATCTTTATGGCTCGCCATCGGTGTTTCCAGCTTAAACTTGTCCATTCCTGTCTTTTCATGGGTAATCACAGAGCCATCCATGCCGATTCTTTCCACAAGACCTTTGCAGAGCAGGGCTTCCGTTCTCATATCAAGCACCTGATATTTCAGCGAAGAACTGCCGCAGTTGATTACTAAAACTTTCATCTTATTCATAACCTCCATAATTTCATATTTGAGTGTATTTAATAGCATTAACATTACTATTATACTTGACTAGGTTTATTTTTCAAGTAAAAAATCTTAAAATTCTCCGCTTCTCATAATGTCACACAGTACGGCGTGCGAACAAAATCCGAAAAATGATATAGATTCTTTCCTCCAGCTAAATGATAAAGGTCAGACGCCTTTACATCATAAGAAAGCAACAGTTCTTCTTCCGGTGAAAAAAGTCTGTCGCGATTTACATTTGTAAGAAGCGGTATCCTGCAGCAGCCGCTTTTTTTCATTTCTTTTAAAAGCCGTGCTCCCCGCTGTGAAAAACCAAGTACTCTGCCGTACATCGCATTGTTTTTATCGATTTTTTGAAAAGCTTCGCGCGTCAGCCCTGTCAGAATTTGAATCAGCATGCGCTGAATCCGCGTCTGCGTATATCTTTTGGACAAAACTAAAGCAACAAGTTCCTCCGCACTGTCTGCAATACGGATTTTTTCCAAAAGCCGGTTTTCAAGTCCTTCTCCGACTGACAGAATCGCAGCCAGCTCAGCAGGCTCAGAAGAAAGCACAGCATATACAAGCAAAGGATAAAAATCGTTAAGGTTGATATAAACATCATCATAAAATCGTTTCAACACATCCGCTGACTGCGACGGAAGAAATTGATATATCCATTGAAAATCAGGATTTTCTCCTCTTTTCTCATGGATTACTGCCCGAATTGCACTTGCAGAAGCAAACTGCATAAAGCTGTCTGTCTTCTTCATCCTTTCGGGTAGTGTTTTCGATAAATATTCTGCACCCTCACGCTTTATTGCTACAGCTTGTATGGCAGAATTCGTAAGAAGAAGCTGTTTTAAATATTCTACTGCCAGAATATTATTAGGGCCTTTTAAAAGACTGCCGCCGTTCGGAAAAAACTGCGAAAGCACAGCAGAACGCGCTTTAGGATAGGACATTCCTGTATCAAGTTTTTTTTTCAATTCTGTTCGAAATTCCCCGTTTTCTTCCGCAAGGATGGCTGCTGCTGCCGAAAGCTGATCAAGATTTCCTTCCTCACTTCCAAAACAAACAGCTTCAACACAGCCCAACCCTTCAAGTAGGCGAATCGCACCTTTTGCGAAGAATTCTGCACTATTCACTGCATACACAAACGGCAGCTCCAGTACTAAATCCACACCGCTTTTAACAGCCATTTCAGCACGCACCCATTTTTCAAGACAGGCAGGCTCTCCTCGCTGTACGAAATTACCGCTCATCACAGCTACAGAAGCATCTGCTCCTGTAAGACGCATACTTTCACGCAGATGATATTGATGTCCGTTATGAAACGGATTATATTCCGCTATAATTCCGACTGCTTTCATAGTTCTTTGTTTCATTTTGTTTTTTTATCATTTTATCCGGCCGGTTCAATTCTTTTATTTCAGACTTTTTCCAAGCTCTGTAAGCTCCGCCATCTTCTCGCTGTCGCCTGCAAGCTCATCTGTTGCATAAGCTGAAAATGCTTTTTCAAAGACAATTTTCCAGTCCAAATATCTTGCAATGGACCGAAACTGTTTAAAAATGAGCTCATACTGAATATTTTCGAGCCCATCTCCTCCTGTCACCACAAGTGCAACATTCTTATTTCCGAGATTGCCTTCCCCTTTAGAATACATTCTGTCAACAAAAATTTTAAGCTGTGCCGATATTCCCCACCAGTAAACCGGAGTTCCAAATACAACGATATCTGCTTCATAAAACTTTTCAATTATCTCATTTCCTTCATCTCCGATTACACAGTTTCCGCCGTTTCCCCTGCATACATCACAAGCCATGCAAGGCGCCATCTTCTTTTCCTGCAGGATAATATTTTCTATTTCCATTCCTTCTATAGTTCTAAGCCCCTCTTCAATCGCAGAAAGCGCCGCATAAGTATTTCCTTTTCTTGGACTTCCGTTTAGCAGTAATGCTTTCATTGTTTTCTCCTCCTCAATCTTTTGATTTTATTATTCTTTTCAAGTTTTCTATTTAAATAAGTATTATTTTATCATAAAGATACCGCAAAGTCAAAATGGCTGGCCCTCATTTGCTGTCAAATAAAGAAAAGGCAAAGCAAGGCAACCCCACAAGAAGCAACGCCGTGACACAATTTAACAGCAATAAAATATTTAAAAGAAATACCGCTTCCCGCAAGCATTGACATTGACTGCCCAATCACCGAAATCCCGCCAAATGAAACAAGAAAAGTACAGAACAAAATTTTTATATTGAATGCCGCCATTGTTTTACTGATTGCCGCGCAGCCTACTGTCATCTCTAAAAATCCCTTTATCAGCGCTTTTACCTGCGGCATATCAAAGAAATTCAAAAGGCCGGAAAACTGGATCAGATCTGTAATAAACATAAATAAAACGATATAGGCAAGTACAATCCCCAGTGATTTCAATGCTCCTAAAATCGAATCTGTGAAAACAGCAAAAAGGTCATTGTTTCTACCCTTCTGCCATACCCCTCTCTCCCGCATTTTGTTTTCAGCTTCCGTACTGAAAGCATTTCTATTATCACTCGATCTCTTTTTTGTTTTCCTCAGAGAATCCATACCGCAGAATAAAAGGCCGGTAAGAAGAGCTCCTATATAATGTGAAACCGCAATCACGATACCAGCTGTAACGGATCCCAGCATACCAGCTCCAACGGCACCGAGCAAAAAAGTCGGCCCAGAAGTACTGCCAAAGCTGATGAGCCGTCGTGCCTGCCGTGTATCAATCTCTCCTTTCCGTACCATTTCCCCGATTAATCGCGCGCCCATCGGATACCCTGCCAGTACACTCATTGTAAAAATAAATAGTCCGCGCGGCAGATAATCAGTAATCCCAAGTGAATTCAAAAACCCGACGCAGATAAAAAAAGGCAGCAAAGCAGGAAGCACGCTTCCCGCCCAAAGTGCAATACCTTTCTGCGCCGAAAGCAGTGCAATGTCCGGGAGAAGGACCATTAAAATACAGCCTGCAAGCGCTAAAAATAGCGCGATATTCATTTGTTTTTTCCGTTCATTAAAAATATCCATGATAGATGATATTCATCTATCATGGATATATGAAGATTTCTTTATCAAAATGCTGATCGAACTACAATTCTTCATTCTGCACGCGAAATGCCATATCCTTAATTTCTTCACGGTTTGCCGCCAGAGTTGAATTGATGTTTGTAAAAGTTCCCTCCAGCTTTTCAAACATCTCCTGAAAATAAGTTACATTGAGCTGCTCCATTTTATCCTGAAAATTATAAAGAATGCTGTCTACATAATCAAAGGTACTCATTTTAAGCTGTTTGCAGTTTGACTCCGCTACCCGCATAATTTCTTCGGCCCGCATTTTTGCTTTTACAGTAATATCGTCATTTTCTATCAATGCTTCTGCCTGCTTCTGCGCATCCCGCAAAACTGTCTCATATTCCCTTTTTGCTTCATCAAGAATCCGCTGTCTTTCATCCTTAATCCACTGTGCCTGTTGAATCTCATCCGGCAGTTCCACTCTGATTTCCTTGACGATTTCAAGAATTTCCTCTGCATCTACCATGATCTTTCCTGTCAACGGAAAGCCAGCCGCCGTATCAACGATTTCTTCGATTTCATCCAATAATTCGAGTACCTTCATATCTTTTCCTCCCTTGTCATCTTCTTTCTGATGTAGTGCAGCACTGTTTCCGGAACATATTTTTCCACACTGGCACCAAATGCATAAAGCTCTCTCACCGCGCTGGAACTAATAAAAGAATACTGCGGATCAGTCATCAGAAAAATCGTTTCTGTATTTCCCTCATAAAGTCCGGCATTTACCTGCGCCATCTGTATCTCATATTCAAAATCTGTAGTTGCCCGCAATCCCCGAACAACAATATCAAAATGATTTTCATTTACATAATTGGCGAGCAACCCGGAAAAAGAATCTACCCGTACATTTGAAATATGCGCTGTCGCCTCCTCAATCATCTTTACCCGCTCCTCCGTCGTAAAGAAAGGCTTTTTGTAAAGATTATAAATCACACCGACTACCAGCTCATCACAAATATTTGAAGCTCTTTCAATAATATCCATATGGCCGTAAGTCAAAGGATCAAAAGAGCCGGTATACAAAGCTTTTTTCGTCATTCCTAAGGTTCCTCCGCTAAGTACTTAACATTCATTTTATCAAATTTCTTTTAAAATATCAACTATATATACTGATTATGATCGTACCATACTTTCTTTCCTTGAGTTTGGAAAAACCAGAAATTATATCCGGAAGCACCTCGTCCTTGCTGTGTTCTGCTACAATAAGACCGTTTTGCCGCAAAAGGCCGCCCTGAGCAATTTTTTCTATACAGTCAATCATTAGTCCTTTTCGATATGGTGGGTCAAGAAAAAAGAGATCCGCCTGCTCTTTAAGAGAACTCAATACTTTTTGGTATTCTCCCAGCAGAATAATTGATTTTTCCTGTGCACCGCAGGAATTGACATTTCTGCGTACAAGCGCGATGCTTTCTCTGCTCTTGTCCCCAAAATAACAGCGCTTAGCACCTCTTGAAAGCGCTTCCAGTCCCAGATTCCCTGTACCGGCAAAAAGATCTACGCAAACAGACTCTGCTACATCAAAGGCTATTATGGAAAAAATAGCTTCTTTAACTTTATCCGATGTTGGGCGCACGCTGTTATCTTTTGGAGTTTCTAATCTTCTTCCTTTATATTCTCCCGTAATAATCCGCATAAATTCCTCCCAAGAAAATCAGTCGATAATGATTTATTTTATCATAAAATCAATTTTGAGAAAAGAAAAAGCCCGCAAAATTTGCAGGCTTTTTCTCACTATCCAAATTCTCTTATCTACCTGATAACTGCTGTTCAGCCATTTCAACTAATTTCTTAGTCATATAGCCGCCCACATAACCATTCTGTCTTGCGCTAAGATTTCCTTTATCCATGGAATCGTAATTTGCAAGACCGAGTTCGTTGGCAATTTCAGTCTTAAGATTCTTTAATGCAGGCTTTGCATTAACATTCATCTTGTCCTGTAATGTCATGTTTTTCTCACCTCCTGTTACGTTCTTATTTTGGTCCTGCTGAGAAAAACTATGCTTTGAAATAATTAGCATCTCTTACCTTGTTTTGGAACTTTACAGCCTTAAATCAAGACTACCCTGAAAAATTTGAAGAATTTTTGCTTTGAGAGGAGCATATTTCTCGCTTTGCAGCGTAGGATCCTCTTTTAAAATAAAAACGGCTTCTTTTTTTACGGTTTCGAGAAGCGCAGTATGTTTTATGAGATTCGCAATCTGCAAATCAGAAAGTCCATGCTGACGAGTACCGAAAAATTCTCCGGGTCCGCGCAGTTCAAGATCCTTTTCTGCAATGACAAAGCCGTCTGCTGTGCTCTCCATGATTTCCGCCCGTGCACGCGCCACTTCTGATTTTCCCTCATGAATTAAAATACAGTAAGACTGCATGCCGCCGCGTCCCACTCTTCCTCTTAACTGATGCATCTGTGCAAGCCCGAAGCGTTCTGAATTCTCTATGACCATTACAGTAGCATTCGGTACATTAATTCCGACTTCAATAACAACGGTCGATACTAAAACATCAATTGCACCTTTTGCAAAACGCATCATGATTTGATCTTTTTCCTTTTGTTTCAATTCTCCGTGCAGTAGCGCTACTTCAAATTCTTCAAAAACTCCGCTTAACTCTGTATATACTGACTCTGCCGAGTGCATTGTCATTGTCTCTGAATCCTCAATTAGAGATGTTACTACATAGGCCTGATGCCCTTTTTCCAGTTGTTTTCTGACGAAACTGTAGACCGCATTTCGATTGTTTCCATCAACAGCTCTCGTTATAATCTTCTTGCGGCCGGGCGGCAGCTCATCAATCACCGACACATCAAGATCACCGTACAAAATCACTGCCAGTGTACGCGGAATCGGTGTCGCTGTCATAACAAGCATATCCGGGTTTTTTCCTTTTTCCCCGAGCAGCGCTCTGTGATTTACGCCAAACCGATGTTGTTCATCGGTGATAACAAGTCCCAGATTCTGAAATTTAACATCGGGCTGAATCACTGCATGCGTCCCAATCAATATTGCAATGCGGCCTTCTTGCAACCGCGCAAGCGTTTCTTCTCGTTCTTTTTTATTAACACTGCCCGAAAGAAATCCCGTCTCAATTCCAAACGCACTGAAACGATTTTTTATTCCATCATAGTGCTGTTTTGCAAGAATCTCAGTCGGTGCCATCAAAACTGCCTGAAATCCGCTTCTCGCAGCTTTAAACATAGCAATTTCAGCAACAGCAGTTTTACCAGACCCAACATCACCCTGCAGCAAACGATTCATAACAGTTTCACTTTCCATGTTGCCAATAATCTCAGATACCGCTCTTTTCTGCGCCGATGTCAAAGGATACGAAAGTGAATCGATATATTCGGAAACATCAACTTCGCGTGAAAAAGAAATTCCTTTCTTTTTTTCTGCACTGCCTGCTTTCACTGCAAAAAGACCTGTCTGAAGCACAAGCATTTCATCAAATATCAGTCTGTACTTTGCTTCTTTAAATCGAATTTCATCCTGCGGAAAATGGATATTAGAAAGCGCATAAGCATAAGAACAAAGGTGATGCCGTCGAATTATATCCTCTGGCAAAAATTCTTCCGCACTCTTTGCAGACTCCTGCGCTTCCCTCTGCCACTTTCGCATCTCATTCTGCCCAATTCCTTCTGTCAAAGGATACACAGGAAGAATTCCGGAAATAGCATCATTCATCTCTGCCGAGAATTCGGGATGGATAAACTGAAGAGGATGGAAATTTTGTCCGGCACGGCCATAAAAGTAGTATTCCTTTCCCACTATAAAAATATTTGCCAGATAAGCTGCATTAAAAAAGACGATCTCCGCACGGCTGCTGCCGTCATCAATCGTTATTTTCAACATCTTTTTTTTGCCGGGTATAAATTGATTATTGACAATGCGGATAACTGTTCCGGAAAACAGTCCCGCGCTGCCAGGCAGAATTTCTGCAATTTTTTTCACTGTACGCCGATCCTGATAGCTGCGCGGATAAAAATTCAAAAGCTCTCCAACTGTCTCAATATTTAGTTTTTTTAAAAGTGCTGCTTTTTTCTGTCCTACGCCTTTCAGCAGTGTAACGTTGTCTGAAAAATTCATGGTCTTTTTACCTCAATATTGCGTCTGGCTACATTTCTGGAAAAAACGCCTTTCACAATCACTGAAATTTCCGGTGCAGTACCGAGAATAAATTCTGTATGTCTGCTCACTGTATTGATCAAATTATCAGTAATTGTCGTAATTCCCGCCCCAAACCGAATCAACACATAAATTTTAATGATGGGGCGGTCATTTATGGTTTCAAATTCTAAAAAACTGACACCCTTGCTATCTGACATGCTGACCTTTCCTTTTGCATTGCAAAGCAAAACCCGTCCGGCAAAACCAGAAACAGCATCCGTTACAATTTTTCCAATCACATTTTGTGATAATATGATCGTTCCGATCTCTGTTTTTTTGCTGTACATATTTTTATTTTAACATAATCGCATAATTTTTAAAACCAGTTTTCTATTCACAACTGGCAAAGAAATATCATACAATAAACGGGGTGAATTTTATGGGAAAAAATTATTGTAAACAAAAACGACCATCCTCTGGTTCCGATTCAAAAAAATTCAAAGAAATCGGATTTGTTCTGATTGTCTTTGGTCTAATTTCTATCTGCGCCTTTTTCCTTCCGATACAGGCATGGATTGTACTGCTCGGTATTGTTTTTATTGTCTGCGGCGTTAAGCTTTTAAGATAAATGACAAAAATCGCAGAAGACTGCACTGTTCCTCATACTTGCACGATCTTTCCGTTTGATGTATGATAAAGAAAAAAAAGGATCATAAATGAAACAAGAATAAAATGTCTTTTTCAAATAAAATTCTTGAAAAAACGGAGGAAGTAAAAAATGGACAGCAGAATTAAAAAATTAGCAAATCTTCTCGTCACCTATTCTGTCGATTTAAAGCCAGGTGAAAAATGTCTGATCGACTATGAAGGAACCGCCGTAAAACCACTTGTACGACAGCTAATTAAAGAAATCTATCAAGCAGGCGGAATTCCTTATGTTACAAGCCGTGACTCATCTGTCAACCGTGAAATTATGCTGCATGTAGAAAAAGAGCAGCTTTCAGATATGTGTCGATGGCAGCTCGCCCGCATGCAGGATATGCAGGCTTATATTGCCGTACGAGGAACGGACAATGCTTCAGAACTTTCCGATATTCCTTCAGAAAAAATGGCGCTTTGGAATAAAATGCTGGATCCTGTACTGCGCTACCGGGTAGACAAGACAAAATGGGTCGTACTGCGTTATCCAAATAACGCAATGGCTCAGCTTTCCAATACAAGTTTAGAAACCTTTGAAAATTTTTATTTTGATGTCTGCACGCTCGATTATAAAAAAATGTCAGATGCTATGACACCACTTGTCTCGCTCATGGAAAAGACGGACAAAGTACGCATTGTCGGTCCAGGCACTGATCTTACCTTTTCAATTAAAGGAATACCTGCCGTTAAATGCTGCGGCCTCCGCAATATTCCGGATGGTGAAGTATATACTGCTCCGGTACGCGATTCAATGAATGGTAAAATTTCTTACAATACACCGTCACTGGAAATGGGTTTCACTTATACTGATATTGTATTTGAAGTAAAGAATGGTAAAATTGTAAAGGCGACTTCTAATGATAATGAAAAAATCAATCATCTGCTTGATACTGATGAAGGCGCAAGATATTTCGGAGAATTCGCCATCGGTGTGAACCCTTATATTCTGCATCCAATGAAAGATACGCTTTTTGATGAAAAAATTGACGGTAGCTTCCATTTAACACCAGGTGCCAGCTATGAAGATGCCTCAAACGGCAATCACAGTTCAGTACACTGGGATCTTGTCATGATTCAGCGCACCGATTACGGCGGCGGTGAAATCTGGTTTGATGATGTACTGATTCGGAAAGACGGTATTTTTGTACTGCCGGAGCTGGAATGCCTTAACCCTCAGAATTTAAAGTAACAAAAAATAATAATATAGCTGATAAAAAGCCTTTCAAAAAATGAGCAAAGTAATTCACTTTGCTCATTTTCTTTCATCAATACTATACTGTCTGCCTTCCTTTTTATTCTGAAACACCGCTCAGATCCATCTGCCTCTGCCCCGATTTACATTTTCTATCGTGGTTTCTTACCCACAGTGCATTGAGAATACCCATTACGCAATCTAAAATTAAAATAATGAAAATATAGGTATATCCGTCATTACCAAATTTATCAATCAGATTGCCGAAAGCTGCCGGCCACAGTGCATCACCTACTGTAGCAGAAAGCGAACCCAGGCCAATTGCCGTTCCTGCTACTGTTGCCGGAATATGCAGTTCTCTTAAAATCGAATATGTAATAGAATAAAAAGCAAAAATAATCAAGGATGGTAAAACTGAATAAATGCTTACAAGCGTTGGATTGGATTCTGGACCAAACAGGAATACGATAGCAAACATTGCTCCTGTAATAATAAAAGCTACGATGCTCCATTTAGAAGTTGATTTAAATACCTTATCAGCCATAATACCGCCAACCGGAGCAATCAGCATTGCGCCATAGGACCTAATGACGGAAAATACAGACGAAGTATCCGGATCAATACCAATCACATCTATCAGATACGGATTGAAATAAGATATATTGGAATAAACTGTATAAGAAGCAAATGTAGCAAGAAACAGCATATAAGTTCCCGGCCACTTCAATACATATTTTACATGCCTAAGCTGGATTGGTTCATCACCTTTAAGATATACGCCTCTCTCCGCCATTTTCTTTTCATTGTCAAGAAAAATCCATACAAGAATGGTTGCAATAAGCGTAATTACACCTACGCCGATCATTGCTGATCTAAATCCTCCAAAATGAGTACTGATCCAAAGAGGAGCCGCATTGCCGAAAGCACCGGAAAGTCCGTTAATCATATAGTACATTCCAAACGAGCTTCCTGCTTCATCCTCACTTCCAAGACTATTGATATACTTAATCAGACAAGGCCAGTATGAAAACAATACTAGAGATTGTGCTGCCCAAATGATCAGTGCAGCCGTATAAGATTCAATAAATACTGCATAGATAAAAGCAAGCGCCGTCATTCCGCCAATGGACCACACGATAATTTTCTTTGCATCAAATTTATCGGCAAGATAGGCTCCCGGTATTGACACAATAAATCCAACAACGGCACAGACTGTATTGAGAAGCCCCAGCTGTGTATTATTGATATTCATCGTTTCAATCATCTGATCATAAAACACATATCTGATGTACATGAGAACATATATAGTTCCGCCCATATATCCAAGCGAAATAAGGCTCATATACTTTCTGAATTTACTTTGCTGTTGCATAATTACCTCCTAAAATATGAATTAGATAAAAGCAAACTATACAATATGGTTGATATGAAATCCTTTTATATCATCATATCCGCCGGCAAATTTTTATATAAAATATTCCATATCAATGTTTTGTATAAGATCAATTTTATATTATCATTATTTTTTCAAAATAGCAATATTTTTTTGAATATTCTGTTGTTTAAATATTTAAACTTTTATATATTTATATAATTTATTATCAAAAATAAAACCACAGGTTTCTTTTTCTTGCTATATGATAAGAGAAAAACTGCATTAAAAATAGAAATTTGATTAAAAGAAATAAAAAAGGCGGTATCATCTTTCATGATACCGCCTTTTATTAGCATTTTGCTAGTTAAATGGCACGGTTAATTTTATTGGATCTTAAACATCTTGTACAAACATTTGCTTTTCTTACTGTACCGTTCTTTTCCTGAATTCTTACAGTTTGAATATTTGCATTCCACTTTCTTCTTGTATGTCTGTTGGAATGGGAAACATTATTTCCGGAAACCTGACCCTTACCGCAAATTTCACATTTTCTTGACATGTAGTACCGCACCTCCTTTATTATTGCACGCTTTCGCATTCATTCAATCTTATGTTTTCAATTTTACTCGAACAAGCGATATTATACCATATCCGCCCTTATATATGCAAGCGTTTTTTATAAGAACTGCTGCAAGAATTTTACTCTTTATAAAGCGTGATTCTTCCTTGCTCTCTCGTTGCATTCATATCAATGAAGCGCTGGTTTCTGCTGCCGCGGAACAAAAGCGTCAGATCACGCTCTTCTAAAATAAATCTTCCGTCGATTAGATAATCAAGCTGTTCCATGAGCATTGCTGTATGAGGATCTTCTTTTGCTTTTTCCAGAAGCTCTTCATAGGTAAAACCCGTATAAAGCAAGATATTAAGGCCATGCTGTTTCAGTCGATATGCCAGCTTTGCAAACCCTTCTGCCTGAAAAACAGGGTCTCCGCCGGTCAGTGTTACACCGTCAATCAGAGGATTTTTAAGGACCTCCTCTACAATTCTATCAATTTTACAGTCATAGCCACCGTTAAAATCATGTGTTTCCGGATTATGGCAACCCGGACATGCATGTTCACAGCCTTGACTGAAAATAGTAAACCGGATTCCCGGTCCGTCAACAATAGATTCCCTATAAACACCTGCGATTCTCACTGTATCGGTCCCGCTTTTTGCGTTTTCACTCATATTCTTTTCATATTTCCTCTCTGATACCATGCTTTACGCGGTCGGCTTCTTCCGCCGTTTTGGCACTGTTCCAATGATCCATCGTTCCTACGAGATAACCAGTGATTCTCCTGATTCTCTCAAAGCCTTCCCCATCCTCATATTCCTTTCTGCCGCAGCAGGGGCATTCATTATCGATAATACCGGTAAAGCCGCAGACAGGATCTCTGTCAACCGGATGATTGATGGAGCCATAACCAATCCCAGCCTCTTTCATACATCTTACAACTTTCTCAAACGCATCCAGATTCTTAAGCGGATCACCGTCAAGCTCAATATAAGAAATATGCCCTGCATTCGTCAGTGCATGATAAGGCGCTTCCAGCTTGATTTTATCAAACGCTCCGATATTGTAATAAACCGGCACATGAAAGCTGTTTGTATAATAATCTTTATCCGTTACACCTTCAATCACACCGTATTTCTGTTTGTCGATTCTGACAAAACGGCCCGAAAGCCCCTCCGCCGGTGTTGCAAGAAGCGTCCAGTTGAGTCCCGTTTCTTTTGATTTTTCATCTACTCGCTTTCTCATATAGCCGACAATTTCAAGCCCCAGCGTTTGTGCCTCTTTCGATTCTCCGTGATGCTTTCCAATCAGTGCTTTGAGGCATTCTGCAAGACCGATGAAGCCCATCGACAGCGTACCGTGTTTAATTACCTCTTCGATCGTATCATCAGGTCCCAGTTTATCAGAATCAAGCCACACGCCCTGCCCCATCAAAAATGGGAAATTTCTCACTTTCTTTGCTGACTGAATGCGAAATCTTTCGTACAGCTGGTCCATACAAAGATCAATCATTCTGTCAAGATTTTCAAAGAAAATTTCCAGATTTCCGTTTGATTTAATGGCAATTCTCGGCAGATTGATAGAAGTAAAACTGAGATTTCCTCTGCCGGTAACAATCTCCCTTTCCGGATCATATACATTGCCGATGACACGCGTACGGCATCCCATATAAGCGACCTCTGTATTATAATCGCCTTCTTTATAGTACTGCAGATTGAACGGTGCATCAAGAAAGGAAAAGTTCGGAAAAAGCCTCTTGGCCGATACTCTGCAAGCAAGTTTAAAGAGATCGTAGTTCGGATCTTCCGGATTATAGCTGATTCCTTCCTTCACCTTAAAAATCTGAATCGGAAAAATCGGCGTTTCACCATTCCCAAGCCCCGCTTCTGTTGCCAGCATTACGCTTTCCATGACAAGTCTTCCTTCCGGCGAAGTATCTGTACCGTAATTGATCGAGCTGAACGGCACCTGCGCACCAGCCCTTGAATGCATTGTATTGAGATTATGCACAAGCGCTTCCATCGCCTGATAAGTTTTTCTCCTGATTTCGCTGTCGGCAAACTTCGTCGCCCGCTCCTGCATATGATGCGCATCTTCTTCAGAAACAATCTTCATCAGTTCTGCAAGCTCAAGCTCCTTATAGTTATTGTCCCAGTCCATACAAGGATACACGCCGTATTCTTCTTCAAGTTTTTTTCCCATTTCTTTGGCAAAATCAACGCCATCTTCTCTATTATGAAGGAAATCAAGCATCTTTCCAAGATTGGTCCAGTAAAGCTTTTTATATGTTTTTCTCACTCCCGGTGCCATGCTGTAATCAAAATTCGGTACCGATTGCCCACCGTGCTGGTCGTTCTGATTGGACTGAATCGCAATGCAGGCAAGCGCTGAATAACTTTCAATATCATTTGGTTCTCTTAAATGACCATGTCCGGTCGAAAAACCATCCTTTAAAAGCTTTACAAGATCAATCTGGCAGCAGGTCAGTGTCAGTGTTAAAAAATCAAGATCATGAATATGAATATCGCCTTCTTCATGGGCTTTGGAATGAGCAGGATTCAAAACATACATTTTATAAAATTCCTTCGCACCTTCCGAGCCGTATTTTAGCATGGTACCCATCGCCGTATTTCCGTCGATATTTGCGTTTTCACGCTTAATTTCATTATCCTTTGCTTCTTTAAAGGTTAAATCTTCATAAATTTTCATGAGGCGCGTGTTCATCTCTCTGACCCTTGTACGCTCTGCTCTATAAAGAATGAATTCTTTGGCAGTACGAGCATGTCCGTTTTCAATCAGAATCTTCTCTACCGCATCCTGTATCTGCTCTACTGTCGGAGTCTCATTATGGCACACTTCAATTAAATAAAGCTCTACTTGTCTTGCCAAGTATTTAGCCATGTCCCGATCGTTTCCGCCCAGTACCTGCGCCGCCTTAAAAATTGCTTCTGCAATCTTATCTATATTAAAGTAAACTTCTCTGCCGTCGCGCTTTACAATCTTCTTGATACTTTCCATTCTTTTCCTCCCCCATGCACAATATATTGTGTTTTTTTCGTTTCGTATATAATATGATATACAATTTTTATAGTAAGTGCAAGAGGCAAATTGTTTATTTTTTTATTCGTTTCTACCTCTTTTCCGAAACTTCGCAGAAACAGCTATGTTCATCTTTTTCTAAACATAAAAAAATTTTTTAATTGGGCGCAGCACTTTTTCATGCTGCTTCTTTTTTTCTTAATCAGAAAAATATGTTTACATAATCATATAATATGAAATCTTGTTTGTTTCTCTTTTGTAACGAAAACAGCTAAATAAATACTTTAATTTATTATGAAGTTTTTGCAAAAAAACTACTATTTTCTCCACTGTTATGTTATGATAAAAGCTACTTTTCCATACGAGGTGTACTTATGAAAAAAATTTTTTCATTACTTTTAATCATTTGTCTCACGGTCTGCTCATTCTCTCTTATCGGCTGCCAGAATAACTACAAAGAACAGATGGAAACTACTTTAACAGAAAACTATAAAACTATTATCAGCATCCTAGAGGAAGCCGAAACCTCAAATGATGTAAAAGACTATCTGTTTCACTGGGCATCTGAAAAGAAAATTAAAATATCCTACGACAATCATGACAATGTAATTATGTCGGTACAGGCAACTGACGGCTATGCTGAGGCTCCTTCAACAATTTTGCAATGTACAGTAGATCTCAATCAGATTGAGAATACTGCACTTTCTATGACAGCTGCTACCTATCTGCTTACATCATCCGCCTCTCACGGATTTTTGAGAGTGCTTTTTACCTCCGCCCCAGATGGTATCGAGGCTATTAGTACAAATTATTTAACTGCGGCAAACTTCATCAGTCTCGACTGGCATACTGCAAATGAAATGCTGATCGGAAGCGCCGGCAATGAACATTATACAATGGACCTTGATCTTCATTGGAACAAACCTTCCTATACGCATGCTTATCAAATTGCAGTGACAGGCCCGTCTGATATCAGCTATACAGAAACGCATCACCACCCCAATCCAATTACAATTATCGGAGATATTTTAGCACAGGCACAGAGCAACGGAATTCTGCTCGAAATAGCCTCCTTCAACGGCGGTACTTCTGCTGATACTTATCCAGGTAATGTATCCTGTACAGTTCTTGTCAATCAGAATGATATCAATAAGCTGCTCAATCGTTTAGAAGATGCAAAGGATGATTTTGAAGGGCGTTATTCTTCTGATGAAAATTTATATACTTTCTCTTATTTTGCAACAGATATTCCTGAAATGGTAATCGACTACAATGACGCCGCTAAACTTGTAAGCTTTCTCTACACCTGTATCGACGGTACCTATTTGAAAGATGATGCAGGAGAGGTAATTGCACTTTCAAATATCGGAAAAATCCGCACCACAAGCGGAAATCTTGCAGTCGAAATCTGCGCTGCTAGCAAAAGCAGTGATATTCTTGCTGAAATGAATTCTGTATTTGATACAATTTGCGGACTGTGCGGCATCTCCTATACTGTGTCTGCCGGTACACCGGTTTGGGAAAATCTGTCTGAGGAGAACAAAAAAAATTATTCTGAGTCAGATACATTAGAAAGCGGTTATGAAACTGCCGCCTCATCTTTAATTGAAGCGCTTGACAGTGAACTTTCCGCACTGACTGGGAAAAAGACGAGGAAAGTAAGAGTTTTTGAAAAAACAGCCTGCTCTGTTGCCGCTACACATATTTCTTCAGTGAATGTCGTTGCTTTGGGTATCACAGAAAATGGTCTTGCAACTCAAACACAGGTGTTAACAAACTATCTTGCTAATCAGAAATAAAAAATGTAAAAACTTCAAGAAAGACGAAAAA
>CALXBT010000044.1 GCA_944386585.1 uncultured Clostridia bacterium
TTAAACTTTTTATAATACATTTCTCAACCTCCTGATTTTCCGCATATATGCCGCACTTTTTATCCATATTATAATCTCTTATTTTTGCAATATCAAATACATATGATAACTCTATATCCATACTATAAAAGTATGGATATATTTTATTCTATCTTTCACTTCCCACCGCTCCGTATATTTTTATGGTATAATAAATAAAACATCTGTAAAAATTCGTGGATGTCTGCTGAAATACAACCCCAAAGATCTGCCGGCATCCGGAAAGGAAACTCTAAGATGAAAAAATCAGAAAAAATAAAGCCGGAAACAGAAATAAAAACAGTCGCTATCGTTGGTCTTGGTGCACTTGGGCTCCTGTACGGCGAACATATCCAAAAAATGATCGGCAGGGAAAATCTTTTCTTCCCGATGGATCATACACGCTATCTGCACCATAAGAACGACTGCTATACTGTAAACGGTTTACCGCTCGATTTCCAGCTTGTTGACGCTGCCGAATCCACACCGGCAGACCTCATTATCGTTGCTGTAAAATACAATTCTCTCACTTCTGCACTTGACATAATGAAGCCGCTTCTTGCTCCTCATACCATTTTGCTTTCAGTGATGAACGGAATTGTTTCCGAAGAAATCATTGCTAAGCGTTATCCAAACGCCACCGTCCTTCCCTGTGTTGCTATCGGCATGGATGCTATGCGAGACGGCACGAATCTGCATTATGTCAACAAAGGAAAGCTGCAGATCGGCGCTGCATCCGAAAAACAGCAAAAAGCACTGGCTACAGTCGATACTTTTTTTCAAAAAATCTCTATGCCTTATCATATAGAAGCTGATATCATGCACGCAATGTGGAAAAAATTCATGATCAATGTCGGTATCAATCAGGCCTGCATGGTATATGACAGCAGCTATGCAGAGGTCATGCAGTCTCCTGAAAAACGCGCCTCTTTCGAACGAGCTATGCGCGAGGTCATGGTACTTTCAGAAGCAGAAGGTATTTGGCTGACAGAAGAAGATTTTAACGCCGCCGTTGAACTGATGAACAGCATGGACCCTACAAGCTATCCTTCCATGCATCAAGATTACAAAGCCGGTCGCAAATCAGAAGTGGAACTCTTTTCTGGCACCGTTCGGCGCATTGCTGACAAGCACGGCATTTCTGTACCGGAAAATGATTTTTATTACCGGCGCATACACGAAATTGAAAGCAGCTACGAGCAGACAAGCAGCCCAGAAACCGCATCTGCGCTCTCAGCATTTCCAGAATAGTTTTATGTACTTCCGAGTACAGTTGCTGCACTCATCTTCTTTCAGTCTTTTGGCAGTGCGGAATCCTTTCTTAAAAGAATGTAAGCTTCGATATACTTCGTTTACTTTCTGCACGCACCAAGTTATCCGACTGTAATTTCACAGAATAAAATAAAGACAGGGCCGAACGAAGAAAAGCACCTGTCTTTTTACAAAGATACAGAAAAAGTTTATAGTATCCTATGCTAAATAGCTTCGTTTTGATACTGCCGAAAGCCACTATCCTTTCTCTTTTATTTCCCAGCACTCTATCCGGCAGCAATAAATCCTGAGAACGAATTAGACTTGCTTAAACGGGTCTTTTCCTTCCTGAAAAAGACGAATCATTTCCTCTGTCAAGCTGTTTCCAGTCTGCTCCTCCAGCGGAATTTCCTCCCGCAGAATCCACTCTGCCTCCGCCAGCTCTGTCGTGTCTACCGTAATTTTATCAGAGCCGTCAAGCTCGCAGAAAAACCCCATCAGCACGCTATTTGAAAACGACCACGGCTGACTTTTATAAAAGCGGATATTCTTGACCCGAAGACCCACTTCTTCCATTACCTCACGCCGTACAGTATCCTCCACCGGTTCTCCAATCTCACAGAATCCGGCAATTAAAGAATACTTTTTATACGCCCGTCCTGCATATCTTGAAAGAAGAAGCCTGCCGCCGTTTACAACTGCAACGATAACAACCGGCGATATTTTTGGATATTCAATCTGCCCGCACTCGCAGTACAGCATGCGCTCCTTCAAATCTTTCTTCAAAGGCCGCCCGCAGCGCCCGCAGTATCTTCTGTCCATATACCAATCGCAAAGCTGCCTTCCCGTTACCGCTACAAACTGCGGATAATGATCGTCTCTGTTTACCAAATCAGAAATTTTCTCCATCGCAAATCCTTCCGGTATTATCATCGTTTCCGGCAGTTGCTCTATCAAAAAAAATTCTTCATCATCAACGGAAAAAAGATATGTACTGTTCTCATAAATATCGCCTGCCGACTCCCATTTTGAAACTTCTTGCAGACTATTCTTTTCCGTAAGATCACAAAAGCGCGGAAATACCGGCGCGCCGTACTCATCTCTCCGCATCAAAACAGTATCCCTCTGATAATACATGACGATATTGTTTGGCGCCGGTTTTTTATTTTTATACTGATTGTTAAAAACATGCGGTGCTATATCCTGTATCATTTTACTCACTCCAATTATAACAAAAATTTTTCAGCGGAAGCTTCCTTTAAAAAACACTATCCCTCCGCCATGTCTTTACAACTCATAATAATGCGGAATAATATCCTGATAAGTTCCGTCCTTTTGCAGAAATCCTTTCGGAATAGTGCCCAGCTGCACAAAGCCAATCCTGCGATACAATCCCAGTGCAGACTTGTTTGTACTGACAACCGCGTTAAACTGCATAATCCGAAAGCCGCACATTTTTGCCTGACGCAGACTGTCCCGCACGAGTAGTTCCCCGATTCCGCATCCGCGCGAAGCCCCCGCCACTGCATAACTGGCATTTGCAATATGGCCGCACCGTCCGATATTATTCGGATGCAAGATATAAAGTCCTAAGACCATTTTCGTTTCCATATCTTCTGCAACTCCCGTATATGTCTGCTCCGCAAAAAAATCGCGTCCTGTTTCCACAGTCAGTTTATCGAGCTGTGGAAAAGCCCGGCCTTCCTCTACAACATTATTCCAAATTGAAATAGCAGCGAAAGTATCCTTGTCGCAGAATTCTCTTATTCTGATTTTCACATTCTTTTCCTACAATTCTCTTCTATATCTTTTCTGATTTTCTGCATACTGAAATCGCGGCAGACTGCCGCGACCTCTTTTAAAAATCATTATAACTCCTGCTTCTTCAAAAATCAATCCATCTTTCTCACGCCTCGTCCTCTTTTATAAATATCCGCTTGTGCTGAGCACCCAGAAAAAAGCAGCCGCAAAAGCACAAACTGCAATAAGCGGCCCTGCCGCTTTCCGCAGGCCCTTTTTCTCCCGTCTGCATTCCATTATTTCCGGCGCAGCGCTCTCAGTCTGCTGTTTTCCGTTTTCTATTTCATTTTCGATTTTACCGCAGTGCATCTCCTTCATTTCGCAGTCCCCTTTCCTTGCAATTTCCTTTATTCTATCAAGGAAACATTTCCTTTTTCTGACCTTTTACGAAATAAAGTATAAACATATTCTTAAAAATTTCTGTCAAAGACACCCTGCCGCGTCATCCCGCCCCATCAAAATTCCTCTTCATGCTCATGAAAAAAGTAATAATAGGTCCTTACACTGGCAAGCTCAGTCCAGCACTTAATGTCCACAGGCACTGCATCCATATCATAAATCTTTGCACCGCCAGCCGAAAGAAGAAACGGAGAATGCGTTGCAATTATAAACTGACAGCCGAAAAAGCGCGCGGCTTTTTCAATAAATTCCTTCAGCTCAAGCTGTTTTTTTGGTGACAGGCTGTTTTCTGGCTCATCAAGCAAGTAAAGCCCGTCATCCTGAATTTTATTGCAAAAATAGAGAAACGCGCTTTCGCCGTTTGAATGTTCCCGCACATTTTTTACCAGATGTTTGCGCACATAGCTTGACTGCGAACTTCCTCGCACTGAATTGACTTTTTTTAGCTGCTCATAATCTTCAAGAGATTTCATTTGAAAATCAGAACCTTTTGTCTTTAGATAATCCTCCAGCAATTCCTCCCGCTTTGAATCAATTCCTTCGTTCATCGTACGCAGATTCAACATAAAATCAAACACATCATCGCTCGTAACAATCCGGCTGTGCTTCGGTATCTCGCTTTCAACAGTATACCTGCACATCGCGGTATAGTCTTTAAAAAAATTTGTGCGGTTATAAAGTGTATCGCGTTCAAGTCCCAGCGTCTCTGCCATTACATTGAGCGCCGTTGTCTTGCCAGAACCGTTTCCGCCGTATAAAATCGTAATTGTCTCAAAATCAAGGCCTGCCAGTCCGTTTTTCGAAATCGTGCGAAAAGGATAAAAAGAATCGTAGCAGGTTCTTTTAATTTCTCCTAAAAAATGTTCTTCCTGGTGCTGCGGAGGAAATGTAAACTGGGATAAATAAATCATAACTCCGTCCTCTTTATCATACTTAGAAAGATAATTTCATCTTAAAACAGAAAAAGCTTCGTTCAGACAGATTCTTAAACGAAGCCTTTCTTTCTACCGCATATCTTTAACTATAAATTGCTTTTTCTTGTGTATCTCTTTTCCTACATCTTTTCAAAACGCACTACATCCGTTACAAATACTGTAGCGCCGCCCACCGGCACTTCTACAGTACAGCTGTTGAGCGTGGAAAAATTGACATCTCCGATTACCGGTACGACTTCTTTTCTGACTGCGCAATGTCTGCGGATGATCTCTATCGCTTCTTCCACTTTATCATCCTGCGTACCGATTAAAAGTGTCGCGTTATTTGCCTTTAAAAATCCGCCTGTAGAAATTGTCTTTGTAAACATAAATCCATTTTGTGTCAAAGCATGTCCTACATCAGTAGCGTCCTTGCCGTTTACAATCGCCGTAATCATCTTCATAATTTTCACCCCTCAATATGTTTTTATCTGCCGAACTGCGGCCGAAACTATGCATACCATTTCTTTTGGTATATTATATCATTTTCCTGCAAAAAAATCCATCTAATTTCAGAAGACCGCCGGAATTTTACAAAAACAAAACTGCACTCTCAAATCGTTTTCTATGCGCTTTTCCTGTACCGCCAGAAAGAAACAACGCATATAGTAATAATAAAAATCATCTGATAAGGGGACAACATGACAAATAATTATTATCCATTTTTTAATCTGCCACTTCCATACGATTACAGCGCGCTTTTGCCGTTTATTGATGAAAAAACAATGGAACTTCATCACGACCGGCATTTACAGACCTATATCAATAATTTGAACGCTACGCTGGCAGATTATCCTCAGCTGCAGGAGCTTTCACTTGTTCAGCTGATTCAAAATGCCTACAGACTTCCGGAGCCTTTGCAGACAAATATACGCAACAATGCAGGCGGCGTCTATAACCACCGATTTTTCTTTCACGGCATGATACCGCCCGGATCTTCTGACAATCTGCCGCAAAGAAATTTAGCACAGGAAATCGATCGTCAGTTCGGCAGTTTTGCCGCTTTCCGCGAATCATTTCAAAAATCTGCTCTTTCCGTATTTGGCTCCGGATATGCGTGGCTTGTCGTATGCAGAGGTCAGCTGATGATCATAACGACAGCGAATCAAAATTCACCGCTTGCGCAAAATCTCTGCCCTATTCTTACAATCGATGTATGGGAACATGCCTACTACTTAAAACATTACAATCTAAGGACCGATTATATAGATGACTGGTTTCATGTCATAAACTGGCAGGCCGCCGAAAAAAACTATCTCGCCTGTATGCATGCACGTGCCTAATAATGACATCGGCGCTAGCGAGCTTTATTCACTGTAGTTTTATCACACGCCAGCCGTTAAATTTCAATCCTGCTGTTTCGCCCGTTTATACTTTTTCAATTCGGTCAGAGCACGCCCGGACAGCGGATATAAAATAATAATATTAAAAATCGTCATTAGTCCGATGCCGACATCGCCAAGCTCCCATACAAAAGTATAGGTTGCAAGACCGCCCACCAGGAGCATTGCCAGTGCAAACACCTTATAACCCGTCTGAAATACCCAGTGATCACCGAACAAATACGCCACATTAGAACGCGCATAAAATAAAATCCCGAGAAATGTCGAAAAGCTGAACATTGCCAGCGTTACTGCAATAAAAATTATCCCAAACTCTCCTAAATAATACTGCATCGCTGCCTGCAGTAAGTTCATTCCTGTAAGGCCGGCCGTAATCTTTTCCGGAACAAGCAGCATAATCATTGCTGTACAGCTGCAAATGACAATCGTATCTATAAACACGCCCAGCGACTGCACCAGCCCCACTTTAGCAGGCTGATCACTTTCCGCTGCCGCCGCTGCGCACGGTGCAGAACCAGAACCGGCTTCATTAGAAAACAGTCCGCGCTTTACGCCCTCCATCAGCACGGCTCCGAATCCGCCGGCCACAATCTGGCGAACTCCAAATGCCTCTTCAAAAATGCGGGCAAACACTGCCGGCATTTTTTCAAAATTCACCACGATGATAAAAATTGTTATCACAAAATAACATACTGCCATTACCGGTACTAAAACATCCAGCACCTTTACTGTTGCATTTTTTCTCAGAACAATAACCGCTGCCAAAGCTACCAGGACGACCGTCGTATAAAGCGGCGGTATAGAAAACGCATTCTCAAACGCAGACGCAACAGAATTGCTGATCACCTGACTAATCCCACACCAGCAAATCAAGCCGGAAACTGCAAACATCACTGCTAAAATAGAGTATCGCATTGTTTTTCCGCGCTTTTCTTCTACGAATCGATGAATGTAGTATGCCGGTCCACCCCGATATCCTCCGTACAGCGGGTCCTTTTCCTTATACATCTGCGCCAGCGTTGCTTCAATAAAGGCCGTCGAAGAACCAATCAGCGCTGTTACCCACATCCAAAAAACTGCACCGGCGCCGCCGGCAGAAATAGCTGCTACTACTCCAATGAGATTTCCCATGCCAACTCTCGTTGCCGTTGAGACAAACAGCGCCTGCACAGCGGACAGTCCCCCGTCCTTGCGGTTCATTTTGTCTGTCAGCGCCCGAACCATATCCGGAAACATCCGCACCGGCAGAAATCTAGTCCGGACCGTAAAATAGATTCCCGTTGGAATCAATAAAATAACCAGCAAAGAAAATCCTATGCTGCCGCCTCCCGGCAGCGGTACCGTGATAAGATCTCCCCATAAAAATAAATAAACCTTTTTAATTACTGCAACGATTCCTTCTTTCAATTCTTTTCATATCCTTTCACAATTCTTAAGCTTTATTTCAGTATATTGACATCAAAATTGTCTACAAAGAAAAACCGGGTCTGCCGTCTGGCAAATACCCAGCTTTCAAATCCCCCAAATGCATTATTCGAGCGCTGAATACGGTACCTTCCCTTCATTCACAGGATCATCCCTTTTCCTGGCCGCTAAAATACCAGCTGCACCAAAAGCATATAACAAACCGTACCGCCTGCAATCGAGATCAGCATCTGCCGTTTCCACAGATGCAGCAGAATGACAAGCACGACCGAAATCAGTTCCGGAATTCCATGACTTCCGGAAAAAAGACTAATATCTTTTAAGCAGTAAATTACCAGCAAGCCAAATACGGCTGCAGGCAGCACTCGGCCAAGGTACTGAATATATTTCGGCGTCTCCTTACCAGCCGGAAAGATAAGAAACGGCAAAAAACGGGTCGCCATCGTTCCCAGTACGACCATTGAAATCATCACAATCTGCTGTCCAAGCGTCATCACCGTTTTACTTCACCTCCCTGCTCCGCCTCAGTATCCTGCTGCCTATCAAGCGGCCGGCGAAATGCTGTTAGCACTACTAAAATCGCCACCATAGACGGAATCATAAAATTTTCTGCACCGAAGATGACAAGGCAGAGCACCGAAAGGCCAAGCCCAATCAGCGCGCTCTCATGCCTTTTTTCTTTCAGCCACTGTTCCATGAAGATTACAACAAACATTGCTGTCATTACAAAACTTAGGCCCTCCGTATTAAAACTGATCAACGAACCAAAAATTCCGCCCAGCACTGCACCTGTTACCCAGTAAAAATGATTCAGCAGCGTAACAAAAAACATGAACCAGCTTTTATCAACACCCTTTGGAATCTCCGCTGTATAGTTAATTGAAAAACTTTCATCACACATACCGAAAATGAGATAAAATTTTTTCCACCCAGTTCCCTTAAACCGATCCAGCATCGAAATCCCGTAAAACAAATGTCTTGCGTTAATCATCAGCGTCATAGCCAGCGCCTGAAGCGGATGAAAGGCACCGAGCAGCAAACTCACTGTTATAAATTCTACCGATCCTGCAAAAATCGTCAGGCTCATCAGCATTGGATACCAAAAACAAAAGCCTGAAACATTCATATAAATTCCATAAGTAAGCCCTAAAAACCAAAAGCCTGCAAAAATCGGAATTGTATAAGGAAACGCAGCCGCAAAAGCTCTTCTTATCACAACAAATTTTTCCTGCATCAACAAAGACATCCTCCCTACATTTTAATCCACCCAAAAACATTCGCAATTGAGCTCAGTAAAATAATAATGAGAAATACCGGCGCGATATATTTCATACAGAAATTATACATTCTCTTGCGCTTAAATGCAGAAGAAATCTCTATTTCTTCTGCAATCGCCTTTAACCCTACCGCTCTTAGAATCAGAATACAAGTTGCAAGCGCCGCAATTGGCATCATCACGGAATTCGTCAGGAAATCGAAAAAGTCCAAAATAGACATGCCAAATACCGTAATAAAATCAAGCGCATTAAATCCAAGTGCTGATGCCGAGCCAAGCACAAAGATAATCACTGACATCAGTACCGTACACTTTCCACGCCCCCAGCCCAGCTCATCCATAAAGGTCGAAACGCCAGCCTCCATCAGGGAAATCGCACTGGTAAGCGCTGCAAACAGCACCAGCACGAAAAAAAGTACTCCTACAAGCGTACCCATCCCCATACTGGCAAATACTTTCGGAATGGTAATAAACATGAGGGACGGACCGGCCTGCAGTGCAGAAGCATCTCCGTTCGAAAAGGCAAATACTGCCGGAATAATCATCAGCCCTGCCAAAACAGCGATTGAAGTATCAAAGATTTCAACCTGCTTTGTAGATTTCTCAAGGTCAATGTCTTTATCGATGTAAGAGCCGTAAGTATAGAGAATTCCCATCGCAATTGACAGTGAAAAAAACATCTGTCCCATCGCAGCTACTACTGTCATCAATGAAAAATTCTCTAAATTCGGTACGAAAAGATATTTTACTCCCGCCAACGCTCCCGGCCGCGTTACAGAATAAGCAGAAATAACTACCGCCAGTACTACCAAGACTGGCATCATAATCTTGGAAACGCGTTCTACGCCATGCTTTACGCCGGCGCAAATCGCCGCAATTACTAGTACTGTAAAAACAATAAACCAACCTTCTACAGAAACGGCATCTGCTGTAAATTCTGAAAAATAGCTGCCGTCTGCCAATATCTGTGTATTTCCTTTTAAATATTCTGCCAAATATTTAATGACCCAGCCGCCGATTACGCAGTAGTACGGCACGATAATCATCGGAACCAGTGAATTGATCCAGCCGCCGAATCTAAAAACCGGCTTTTGTCCAAAAGTCCTGAAAGCACCAACCGGGCTCTTTACCGTCATACGGCCGAGCGCCGTTTCTGACATAATCAGCGCATATCCAAAAGTAAGCACTAAAATCAAATAAACGAGCAGAAACATGCCTCCTCCGTATTTTGCTGCCAGATACGGAAATCTCCATATATTTCCGAGCCCTACTGCTGAGCCTGCTACCGCTAACACATATCCCAGTTTTCCCGAAAAGCTTCCGCGTTCACTTTTCTCCTGAACTGCAGATTTTTCCTTGTTCATCACTTTCCTCCGT
>CALXBT010000045.1 GCA_944386585.1 uncultured Clostridia bacterium
CATATGTTTGTCATGGAATACAATCCGGCGGAAGGCTGGCATAACGGACGCGTTGTTCCTTATGCTCCGATTGAGCTTGATCCGGCGTCAGTCGTGCTGCATTATGGTCAGGAAATGTTCGAAGGCCTGAAAGCCTATAAAACTGCAAGCGGCCGAGTACAGCTCTTCAGACCGTATATGAATGCAAAGCGCACCAATAAAACAAATGACCGACTCTGCATTCCGCAGATCGAGGAAGACCTCTTTGTCTCCGCAATCAAGGCCGTTGTTGATGTTGATCAGGACTGGATCCCGCAGGGTGAAGGCACCTCCCTTTATGTCAGACCTTTTATTTTCGGCGACGAGGCTTTTCTCGGCGTAAGAGCCTCAAATACATACAAATTCATGATTATTTTAAGCCCTGTCGGTCCGTATTTCGCAAGCGGACTACAGCCAACTAAGATGTATGTAGAGGATGAGTATGTCAGAGCCGTCTTAGGCGGAACCGGCGAAGCAAAGTGTGGAGGCAACTACGGCGGCAGCATGAAAGCGCAGGAAATCGCGCATGAAAAAGGGTATGAACAGATTCTGTGGCTCGACGCACAGGAGCGCAGATACATTGAAGAAATCGGCTCTGCCAACGCATTTTTCGTCATTGGAGACGAAGTCGTAACAAGCCCTCTCAACGGTACAATTCTGCCGGGTATCACAAGGGATTCCATTATCGCACTCTGCAAGCACAAAGGAATCAAGGTATCTGAAAGAAAACTCTCCATCGACGAACTTGTACAGGCCTATAAAGACGGCAATCTGAAAGAAATGTTTGCTTCCGGCACAGCAGCAATCGTTTCTCCGGTCGGCGAACTTTTGTACAAAAATGAACTAATGATCATCAATGATAGAAAAATCGGCCCGGTGGCACAGGAAATGTACGATACGATTTACGGAATTCAAACCGGACGCATCGACGATTTCATGGGCTGGACCGAGCCTGTAAAGTAACATTTTTCTCGTATTTTTTAAAACATCAAAAGCATAATAAATAACAAATCACAGAGGAATTTCTATATGGACATCAAACTTCTCACGATACAAAGAGAGCTTTCTCTCCTCTCCGTTTTTCGCGGACTGAAAAATACACCTCTTATTGCGGCGCTGGAAGAACTGCTTTCCGCAATTGAGGAAGGCAGTAAAAGCGGACAAGGAAACGATAGCGGTATGACAGACTGCAAAAAAAGAATTCTCGAAAGCTACGGAGCTTTTTGCAGCTTTATCTACCAAATGGGCGGAAACCTCAGCTGCGCGCTGAAAGATCTCGTACTCAAAGATGAAAACCCCTATTTGGACGCAGTCATTCAAAATAAACAGATATCCGCCTCTCTTTCCTCTGCTGCAAAAAAAGAGCTTTCTCTTTTCACAAGAATTGCGCAGCTCACACAGACAGACTTTCGGGAGATGCGCGAAATGACCGGCTATTTTGATGATCTTCCATTATGGGAAACCTCCGAAATAGATATCGAGCAGTCTTTTTTCAGTATGATCGAATCTGTTTCTACCAATGGCTACGGCATCTTTGCTTCGGCAACGGTCTTTAAGACAGGAGACGACGGCAGCCTTAAACCGATTCATAATACCGATATTCTGCCCTTATCCTCGCTCTACGGCTACGAGCGTGAACGCGGTCTCGTACTCGATAATACCTATGCGCTTGCAGCAGGTATGCACGCAGCCAATGTACTGCTTTACGGAGATGCCGGCACCGGAAAATCATCGACAATTAAGGCCTGTGCTGCAGAATATTTCCATTTGGGCGTGCGCCTTATCGAATTTAAAAAAAATCAGCTGAAATTCATTCCCGCTTTAACTGAACAGCTTGCCGGTTCGCCGCTGAAGTTTATCTTTTATATCGACGATCTTTCATTCCGTGCTGATGATGATGACTTCTGCTTTCTGAAAGGAATTCTGGAAGGAGATGTAGCAGGTGATGCGGCAAATATCCGCATTTATGCGTCAAGCAACAGGCGCCATCTGATACGCGAATCTTTCGACGCCCGTATCGGCAACGACATCCATTTAAGCGATACTCTGCAGGAAACTATGAGTCTGTCTGACCGGTTCGGTCTTACTGTTACCTTCTCCAAGCCAGAAAAAGATCTTTATCTTAGCATCGTCGAAAAACTGGCAGAAGAATACGGTATTCTGATGAATCAAGACGAATTGTTTCTTCAGGCAGAGGCCTTTGCCATCCGTACAAACGGCCGCAGTCCGCGTACGGCCAAGCAGTTTGTACAATCACTGTCGGTATATAGGATTGAATAAACGGCTAAGAGGCTAAGAAATAAAAAATCAAAACACTCCGTTTCACAAAAATTGAAAGCGGAGTGTTTTCGTTTACAATTTAATAAATTTTATAGAAGAAACGCTCTTTACTTCATTACTGCACCCTTACAGGCTGGTGCTACCATTCTTGCATAGCGTGCAAGCCACCCAGTTTTGATATCCGGCTCTTTTATTACCTGCGTCTTTCTTCTCTCTGCAAATTCCGCATCAGAGATTTCTGCATTGATAGAAGCTTTTGGGATATCGATTGAAATAAAGTCGCCGTCTCTTAGAAGCCCAATTTCGCCGCCCATCGCTGCCTCCGGACAAACATGCCCGATCGAAGCACCCCGGCTGGCGCCGCTGAAACGCCCGTCTGTAATCAGTGCTACCGTTTTATCAAGGCCCATACCTGCAAGAGCACTTGTCGGACTGAGCATCTCTCTCATTCCCGGCCCGCCTTTTGGCCCTTCATACCGGATGACAACAATATCACCGTCTTTAATACTGCCGCCAAAGATTGCGCTGATCGCTTCCTCCTCGCTGTCAAAAACCCGCGCCGGACCCCGATGCGCAAGCATTTCCGGTGCTACTGCACTGCGCTTTACAACGCATCCTTCCTTTGCAATATTTCCCCAAAGAATCGCAATTCCTCCTGTTTCTGCATATGGCGCATCTACGCTTTTAATTGCGCTATCATCCTTGATTGTCCGGCCTGCAATATTTTCGCCGACTGTCTTTCCGTTTGCAGTAATCAGCGTTGTATCAATCAGCCCTTTCTTATTCAGTTCTGCCAGAACCGCCTGCAGGCCACCAGCCCGATCAAGATCGTGCATGTGCGTATCTCCAGCCGGTGCTAAATGACAGAGATTCGGCGTCTTTTCACTCATTTCATTAAAAAGCTCAAGATCGAGCGGCACGCCCGCCTCCTCTGCAATCGCAAGAAGATGAAGCACACTATTAGAGGAGCAGCCCAGCGCCATATCACACGCTAGTGCATTTCTGATCGATTTTTCATTGATGATATCCTTGATTTTGATATCACGCCTTATAAGCTCCATGACTGCCATTCCGGCATGCTTTGCCAGCATGATCCTGCTGCTGTGAACAGCAGGAATCGTACCGTTGCCCGGAAGGCCAAGCCCCAGTGCTTCGCACAGGCAGTTCATACTGTTAGCCGTATACATGCCGGAGCAGGAACCGCAGCCCGGGCATACATTCTGCTCAAATTCTAAAAGACCTTCATCATCAATAAGACCAGCTTTCCTTGCGCCAACTGCTTCAAACATTTTAGACAATGAAGTCTCTGCACCGTTTACAAGTCCGCTCATCATCGGTCCTCCGGAACAGACAACCGTTGGAAGATTAACGCGCAGCGCGCCCATTACCATGCCCGGTACGATTTTATCGCAATTCGGTACCAATACCATACCATCGAACTGATGCGCGATTGCCATTGTCTCCACACTGTCAGCAATGAGTTCACGGCTCGCAAGCGAATATTTCATACCGACATGTCCCATTGCGATGCCGTCGCACACACCGATAGCCGGCACCATAATCGGTGTGCCGCCTGCCATGCGCACGCCTGCTTTGACAGCGTCGGTAATCTTATCAAGATGAATATGGCCCGGCACAATTTCACTGTGCGCCGATACTACCGCAATCAGCGGTCTTTCCAGTTCTTCTTTTGTATAACCCATCGCATAAAAAAGGCTTCTCATCGGAGCCTTTTCTATACCTCTGGTTACATTATCACTTTTCTTTGTCATAATGCTCCCCTCTGATTCTATTATTTTTTCAGCCAGCTCATCATATTTCTGAGCTCTGCCCCTACCTTACAGAGCAAATGATCCGCTTCTTTTCTTCTTGTTGCCAGGAATCTTGCCTTTCCTCCGGCATTAAATTCCTGGATGAATTCACTTGCAAAGGTACCATTCTGAATTTCTCCGAGAATCTTCTTCATTTCTTTTCTCGTTTCCTCTGTTACAATCCTGGTCCCCGTTCTGTAATCACCATATTCCGCTGTATTGGAAATGGAATATCTCATTTTATCAAAGCCGCCTTCGTTAATGAGGTCTACAATCAGCTTCATTTCATGAATACATTCAAAATACGCCATTTCCGGCTCATATCCTGCCTCCACAAGAGTATCAAATCCGGCTTTCATCAATTCTGTTACGCCGCCGCAGAGCACTGCCTGTTCACCGAAAAGATCTGTCTCTGTCTCTTCCTGAAAAGTAGTTTCAAGAATACCGGCTCTGCCAGCACCGATTCCGCTTGCATATGCAAGCGCATAATCCTTTGCCTTGCCGCTGGCATCCTGATAAATTGCAATGAGCGAAGGCACACCCTTGCCTTCTACATACTGCGACCTTACAGTATGGCCCGGTCCCTTCGGTGCTACCATAATAACATCGATATCTTTCTGCGGAACAATCTGATGATAATGAATATTAAAGCCATGCGCAAACATGAGGACATTACCCTCTTTCATGTGCTTTTCAATCTGATTTTTATAAATCTGCGCCTGAAGCTCATCAGGAGTAAGCATCATTACAATATCTCCTGCCTCTGCCGCTTCCTCAATATCCATCACCTGAAGACCTGCCGCCTTTGCCTTTGTTTCATGCTGGGAACCCGGACGAAGACCGACAACAACACGAACGCCGCTTTCATGAAGATTCATCGCATGTGCATGTCCTTGACTTCCAAAACCGATAATAGCAACGGTTTTTCCGTCAAACATACCTAAATTACAATCCTGATCGTAATACTTCTTAATCATTTCTCTATCTCCTTTTCTGCTTAATGCATCTTAAATTTTTTAAAATTGACTTACAGGGTTTGACAAAATCCTTTTTTTATGGTCCGCCGCTTCCGGTGCAGAAAAAAGAAACCCTGCAGGTCCGAAAGAACGGTTTTTATCTTTACATATCGAGATTCATCTCCACCGCATTGCTTTCAATCGCAGTAATTCCCGTGCGGCATACCTCAACGATATCATGCTCCGTCATCACTTCCATAAAACCATCAAGTTTCTCCGGCGTTCCAGTCAGCTCAATGATCATGCTGTCTTTTGACAAATCTACGATTTTTCCTCTGTAAATATCAACGATTTCCTTGATAAATCTACGCTGCTCACTTCCTGCATTGACTTTCAGAAGCAGAAGCTCACGATAAAGACTGTTTTCCCGGTCAAGTACAAAAATGCTTTTTACAACTTCCAGTTTTTCTGTCTGTGTAATGATCTGCTGCATGGACTGCTCCGTAGCGCTAAACACAATAGTGATGCGTGAAAGCGTTGGATCGTTCGTTGCGGATACTGTAAGAGAATCGATGTTAAAGCCTCTTCTTCCAAACAGACTGACAACTCTTGCAAGTACATTTGCCTGATTGAGCACCAGCACGCTGACAATTTCTTTTTTTAAAGTCTTATACATTGCTTCTCTCCTCCTAATCCACAATCATCTCTTCTACAGTCTTGCCGCCCGGTATCATCGGAAGCACTCTCTCTTTTTCCTCAATTAAACATTCAATCCAGACAGGACCGCTTTCGGCAAGCGCTGCAGTAAATGCCTGCTTAAATTCCTCCGGTGTTTCTGCCCGGAATCCTTTGGCGCCAAAACCTTCTGCTACCTTGACAAAATCTGTCGCTCTATATGCCTTTGTGCTGGAATACCGTTCATCATAAAACAGCGTCTGCCATTGATATACCATACCAAGCACTCTATTGTTCATAATGACCGTAATGATCGGAAGCTCCTGACTCACCGCAGTACACGCTTCCGTCATATTCATGTGGAAAGAGCCGTCTCCAGTAATGTGAACAACCCTGCTTTCAGGACAGCCCATCTTTGCGCCGATTGCCGCACCATAGCCGAAGCCCATCGTGCCAAGACCGCCGCTCGTAATAAACTTATTCACTTTTTTGTGCTTTGTAAACTGTGCTGCCCACATCTGATGCTGACCAACATCTGTAACATAAATCGTCTCATCATCTACTGCATCGCAGATGATCTCCATGATTTGATGCGGATGAAGCTTTGCATTTTTTACATTGCTGATCGGCTTTTCTTTATTTTTCCATTCATGAACTTTTGCGTTCCATGCTTCATGTTTCTTTTCTTCAATCTGCGGCAGCAATATTGTCAAAAATTCCTTGATATCGCCCATGCAGGCACGATCAACGATAACATTTTTATTGATTTCGCTTCTGTCAATATCAACCTGCACAATCTGCGCTTTCGTTGCCCATTTTGTCGGGCTGAGCGCAACTCTGTCGCTGAAACGGCCGCCAAGCGCGATAACAAGATCTGCCTGGTCAATGCCCTTGTTTGCAGCAACTGACCCATGCATACCGACCATACCCAGATTATGCGGATCATCATATCTCACAATTCCTGCTGCCATCAGCGTATACGCCGCCGGAATATCAGCCTTCTCAATCAGATCTCTTACTTCATCCTGCGCATCCGAAAGCACCGTTCCGTGTCCGAGATAAAGCACCGGCCGCTCGGCCTTGTTAATCATTTCTGCAATCGCGGTTATTTCTTCCCGGTCAAGCTCCGGCTTTTCCGAAAGCGCATACGGCGCTTTTGAGCTATATTCCACAAATTCTTCCGTTACATCTTTTGTAATGTCAACAAGTACCGGTCCTTTCCTTCCGCTTCCTGCAATACGAAATGCCTCGCGCAGAGAATGCTCTAAATCATCAATATTATTGACGAAATAATTATGCTTTGTAATCGGCATCGTAACACCGGTAATGCAGATCTCCTGAAAGGCATCGCTACCGATTAGTCTGTCCGCAACATTGATGGTAATTGCTACCATCGGGATGCTGTCCATAAATGCAGTAGCAAGGCCTGTAACAAGATTGGTTGCACCCGGTCCTGAGGTTGCAATCGCTACACCGACTTTGCCAGTCGCTCTTGCATAACCGTCAGCCGCATGGGCCGCTCCCTGTTCGTCCGCAGTCAGCACATGCTTAATCTTATCCTGATATCTGTAAAGTTCGTCGTAAATATTAATTGCGCACCCGCCCGGATACCCGAATACGAGGTCTACTCCATGATCAACGAGCACTTCAGCTACGACCTGTGAGCCTTTTATTTTCATAAGTAATTCTCCGTTTCTTCTGCTTTATTAAATGCGTATACGACCATTATATCTTTCCTGTAGAAAAAGTCAATATCATTGTTTTAATTAACAATAAAAATAATATATTTTTGTTTTAATTCACCAAAATTCTGTTTTAAAAAAACATTTTTTTCTATTTCAATCCTGTAAAAATCCTCTTTTGCCAAGCTTCCTGAATTTTTCTTACATTATTTATATCCTTTTCATGAAATCACCGCAAAATCATTTGACACTGCAGCGAAACACTTGTATTATTGAATGTATAAGTCTTATTGCTATGGAGGAAATAAAGTGAAAAATTACAACAAATATCAAGTAGGCTATTTCCCGCCTCCCGCTTCCCAAATGAAGTGGATAAAAAAGGATCACATTGAAAAAGCCCCGCGGTGGTGCAGTGTGGACCTACGAGACGGCAATCAGGCACTTATTGTACCCATGAATTTAGAGGAAAAAATAGCCTTTTTTAAATACCTTGTTTCTCTCGGATTCAAAGAAATCGAAGTAGGCTTTCCGGCAGCATCGGAAACAGAATATACTTTTCTGCGCCGTCTGATCGAAGACGATCTCATTCCTGAGGATGTTACAGTGCAGGTTCTCACACAATCACGCGAGCACATCATTGAACGGACTTTTGAAGCACTTGCCGGTGTAAAGAATGCTGTCGTACATCTTTATAATTCCACTTCTTTTGTCCAGCGGCAGCAGGTTTTCCGCGCATCAAGGGAAGAAATTGTCGAAATCGCAGTATCAGGAGCCAAACTGCTGAAATCATATGCGGCCAAATATCCGGAAAGTAATTTTACTTTTGAATATTCGCCGGAGAGTTTCACCGGCACTGAGATGGACTTCGCCGTTCAAATCTGCAATGCGGTTATTTCTGTTTGGGAACCGACACCAAAGCACAAGGTAATTATCAATCTGCCCGCTACCGTGCAGATGTCAATGCCGCATGTCTTTGCAAATCAGGTAGAATACATGTGCGATCATCTTGCAAATCGGGAAAATCTTATTATTTCGCTGCATCCGCACAACGACAGAGGCACTGGAGTTGCCGATGCCGAGCTGGGACTTCTTGCCGGCGGCGACAGAGTTGAAGGAACGCTGTTTGGAAACGGCGAGCGTACCGGTAATGTCGATATTATCACACTGGCAATGAACATGTACAGTCATGGTGTCGATCCGGGTCTTGATTTTTCCAATATGCCAAACGTCGTAAATGCTTATGAAACATTTACTTCCATGAGCGTTCCGCCGCGTCATCCTTACAGCGGTGAGCTGGTGTTCGCTGCCTTTTCAGGCTCGCATCAGGATGCGATTGCAAAGGGTATGAAATGGCGTGAGGAAAAGAAAGAAAACATTTGGTCTGTGCCGTATCTTCCGATTGACCCGCATGATGTAGGACGCGAGTATGACGGCGATGTAATCCGTATCAACAGTCAGTCCGGCAAAGGCGGTATCGCCTACATTCTTGAAAACAACTTCGGTTACAAGGTACCCAAAGATATGCAGAGCGAATTGGGCTATATGATCAAAGATATTTCGGATAAAACGCATCACGAGCTTTCACCAGAAGAAATCTTCCAGGCCTTTAAAGAAACTTACATCAATGTATTTGATCCGATTGATATTACTGACGCAACTTTCAACCACCTCTCCTCAACCAAAGAGGAGGACGACGACAGCGTATCTGTTGTGATGCGCGTTGTTATTGACGGAGATGTCTATAATTTGAGCGCGAACGGCAACGGCCGCCTCGATGCTGTCAGCAATGCGCTGCGCAAGACACAGTATCATTTCGATTATAGATTCGTTACCTATTCAGAGCACGCAGTCAGTGCTGATTCTAACTCAAAAGCTGCCGCTTATATTTGCATTTCTGACACCAATAACAACTTATACTGGGGTGTAGGAACGCATGCCGATATCGTGCTTGCTTCCGTCAATGCACTTGTCAGCGCACTGAACCGCATGAACAAAAAAGTTCACTTTGTACTGTAACTGCCGCCTTTTGACAGCGGCAGTTAGGTGCTTCAAAAAATACTAAAAATAAAGAACACAGCTATCTATAGCCTGTGTTTCTAATCTGAAAGGAGAACAGCAAAATGGGAATGACCATGACGCAAAAAATACTGGCGGCGCATGCAGGCCTTGACCATGTAAGCGCAGGCCAATTGATTCGTGCCAAGCTTGATCTTGTGCTGGCCAATGATATTACGGGACCTGTATCCATCAACGAATTTGAAGGAGCCGGTTTTGACAAGGTATTCGACAAAAGCAAAATTGCTCTTGTAATGGACCATTTTGTACCGAATAAGGACATTCGCTCAGCCGAACAGTGCAAGCAGTGCAGAACCTTTGCACACAGATTTGATATTGACAATTTCTATGATGTCGGTACGATGGGTATCGAGCACGCTCTTTTGCCGGAACGCGGCCTTGTTGCCGCAGGTGATGCGATTATCGGTGCGGATTCGCATACTTGTACTTACGGTGCACTCGGCGCTTTCTCAACCGGTGTGGGTTCTACCGATCTTGCCGCAGGTATTGCAACCGGCAGTGCCTGGTTTAAAGTGCCTTCCGCTATCAAATTTGAGCTGTCAGGAAAGCTTCGTCCAAATGTCAGCGGAAAAGATGTCATCCTTCATATTATTGGTATGATTGGTGTAGACGGAGCGCTTTATAAATCAATGGAATTCACAGGCAGTGGTGTTGCCTCTCTAACAATGGACGACCGTTTTACTATTGCCAATATGGCAATTGAAGCGGGAGGCAAGAATGGTATCTTCCCGGTTGATGAAATCACAGTGGAATACATGAAGGACAAGGTTGACAGACCGTTCACAGCTTATGAGGCTGATGAAAACGCGGAATACGATGAAATCTATAAAATTGACCTCAGTACAATTAAACCGACGATTGCTTTCCCGCATCTTCCGTCCAATACAAAAACGATTGATGAAGTAGGTGATATTCCGATTGATCAGGTTGTTATCGGCTCTTGTACCAACGGCAGACTCTCTGATATGGCAGTTGCTGCTGAGATTTTAAAGGGGAAAAAAGTTCACAAAAATGTCAGAGTAATTGTTATTCCTGCTACGCAGAAAATTTATAAAGAATGCATTCAGCTCGGCTATTTAGAGACCTTTATCGACGCTGGCTGTGTGGTTTCCACTCCGACCTGCGGTCCATGTCTCGGTGGATATATGGGAATCTTAGCCGCCGGAGAACGATGCATAGCCACTACCAACAGAAATTTCGTCGGCAGAATGGGACACGGTGAATCAGAAGTATATTTGGCAAGTCCGGCAGTTGCGGCAGCCTCTGCTATTGCCGGTAAAATTGCTTCACCGGAAAGGAGTAAATAATCATGGATGCAAAAGGAACAGTACATAAGTACGGAAATAATATCGACACAGATGTTATTATTCCGGCAAGATACTTAAATACACAGGATATCAAAGAATTAGCAACACACTGTATGGAATACGCCGAAAAAGATTTTGCCAAAAAAGTAAAAAAGGGCGATATTATGGTCGCCGGTGAAAACTTTGGCTGCGGTTCTTCACGCGAGCACGCACCGGCAGTAATCAAGGAATGCGGAATTAGCTGCGTTATCGCCTCCTCTTTTGCCCGCATCTTCTATCGCAATGCGATCAATATCGGACTGCCGATTCTCGAATGTCCGGAAGCGAGCCGGGATATTGAGGCCGGCGATACTGTCAGCATTGATTTTACGACTGGTAAAATTACCAATGAAACAAAAGAAAAAACTTATGACGCTGTGCCGTTTCCTGATTTCATTAAAGAAATCATTGCCGCCGGCGGACTTTTAAACAGTATCAAGTAACAGAACATTTCAATTGATTGGGGAGCGGCGCACTGTGCTGCTCCCTGCCCTATTATATTGCGATAAATATAGAATCAAGAAAGGAACAACGATGAATCAGAAAAAATTTACGATTGCCGCCATTCCAGGTGATGGAATCGGTCCTGAAGTAATGGAGGCCGGCCTTGCCGTACTAGCCCGCACCGGTGAAAAATTCGGCTGTGAATTTACTGTTACAAAAGCGCTGGCCGGCGGAGCAGCAATCGATAAAACAGGCACCTGTCTGCCGCAGGAAACTGTCTCTGTTTGCCAGCAGTCAGATGCCGTTCTCCTCGCCGCTGTCGGCGGTCCGAAATGGAACAGTCTTCCGGGAGATGAGCGGCCCGAGCGGGCTCTGCTTGGCCTTCGGAAAATTCTTGGCCTTTATGCAAACCTGCGTCCTGCGGTGGTATTTTCCCAGCTATCAGAAGCCTCTCCGCTGAAACCTGAAATCATCAGCGGTGGTCTTGATATTCTTGTCGTACGCGAACTGACAGGAGGAATTTACTTCGGTG
>CALXBT010000046.1 GCA_944386585.1 uncultured Clostridia bacterium
CATGCATTGATGCAGTAATGACAGCCCTTACACCTTTCTGCCGTATAAGTGATTTTTACCATTTTACTTATGGCTCCTTTCTGTTATTCTCGTCTTGAAACAACGGAATTTTTAATTGATTAATAGATATTTCTTTACGCCGCGCCGTCGTCATCACTTCCGTCAAAACTTGCTGCCTTCGATCTAAGACCTTTTAAATCAAGCTTTCTTGTTCCGGCAAGACATTTCTTGTTATGACTCTTTACCCAAAGAGCATTGGCAATTCCAAGCATACAGTTGATTACAAGAAGCGTAAAAATAAGCGTATATCCTGTATTTCCAAAATTGTCGATAAGGGCACCAAATACCGGCGGAAGTACCCCATCAACAAGATTGCCTGAAATAGAACCAAGCCCGATCGCAGTTCCTGCCACTGTTGCCGGAATATGCAGCTCTCTTAGAATAGAATAAGTTACCGAATAGAGTGCGAAGATAACCAGTGACGGAAGCACCGAATAAATCGATACCATTGTCGGATTGGAATCCGGTCCGAACAGCAGCGGAATGACAAACATTACTGCCGAAATCGAAAAAGCTACAATATACCAGGTGGATGTCGATTTAAAGACCTTATCTGCCATAATGCCGCCCAGAGGTGCCACCAGCATTGCGCCATAGGAACGAATGATAGAAAACACAGAAGATGCATCAGGATTAACACCGACAACATCAATCAGGAACGGATTGAAATAAGATACATTTGAATAGATTGTATAAGTTGTAAAATACGCAATGAAAATCATATAAGTTCCCGGCCACTTCAAAACATATTTAATATGGCGAAGCTCAATCGGTTCATCTCCCTTAAGTGATCTTCCCTGCGCCTTGAGTTTTTTCTCAGAGTCAAGAAAAATTGCTACGAGGATTGTCGCTATCAGTGTAATTACACCCATTGTGATAATCGCTCCGATCATTCCAGTACCTCTTTGTGCTATCCATAAAGGTACAACATTTCCAAATGCTCCCGAAAGTCCGTTAATAAGATAATAGACTCCAAATGAATTTCCAGCTACTTCCTCATCGCCTATTCCGTTTATGTATTTAACAAGCGACGGCCAGTATCCAATTCTTACGCAGGACTGTGCCGCAAAAAGAATCAAAGCCATTGTATACGAGTGCATTACAAGCGGAAATATAAAAGTAATTAATGTAATCAGTCCGATAGATCTTACAATCGTAAATTTCGCATCCCATTTGTCTGCAAGATAAGCACCCGGAATCGCAACAATCGTTCCAATAGCAGCTGCAGCAGAATTGAGAAGCCCAAGCTGTGCATTGGTACAGTTCATAACCCCAATCATTTGATCATAAAAAACATATCTTACATAAAGCAGAAGATACATCGTACCGCCCATATAACCGAGTGAAATAAGCCCCATCCAATATCTGAATTTTGACTGCTTTTGCATTTTTGCCCTCCTTTTAATGGAAAATACTTAATTTTTTATATATTTAGAAATTCTAAAAAATAAGAATTATCTGAATATATAAATTTATTTTATCAAATATTCTTCTATTGTCAAGAAATTAGCAGAAATACTTTTCTTTTTTCTCTTCTGGAGCCACGCTCATAGCTATTCTATTTCATAATAAAAATATCCGAGTTTAATAAATTCTTACTCTCCTTTCTCTCATTTCATTCATAATTAATACCTTTTAGCATTTTAATAAATTATAGTTTCTATAATTATCAAAATATTATAATTATTATAGCAGTTGCCGCCTTTTTGTCAAGTATTTTCATACAAAATCTTGGAGCTTCTTCTTCATAAAAAATAGCAAAAGACCTGATAAGTATTTTTATACCTATCAGGTCTTTTCTTTTCGTTTTCATAAAAGCAGTTTATTCAAGCACCGTTTTTCTACTTCGCAGTTCCGGTCTTTTTTATTCTGCTGCTTCCTCATTCTCCTCAACTGCCACTTCATCTTCTGCAACCGGAACGTCTTCCGGCGCAAGACAAGCTTTAATGCTGAGGCTGATTCTCTTTCTTTCTGTATCAATCTCAAGAATCTGTGCATTTACTTCCTGACCAATTGAAATTTCGTCCGAAATGTTAGCGACTCTCTTATGCGCAACTTCAGAAATATGTACCAGTCCGTCAAGACCCGGCTCCAATTCAACAAAGGCGCCGTATTCTTTAATCTGCACAACTTTGCCACTTACAACTTGTCCAACTTCATACTTGTCATTGATTACAGTCCATGGTTCCGGCTGATTCTGCTTATAACCCAGCGAAATCTTACCCTTTTCTTCATTCATCTGCAGTACAACAACCTTAATTTTATCGCCGATTGCAAGTACTTCCTGCGGATGTCTAAGTTTGCCCCATGAAATTTCCGAAATGTGAAGAAGTCCGTCAATTCCGCCAATATCAACGAATGCTCCGTAATCGGTAAATCTCATTACAGTACCTTCGACAATATCGCCTACATTTAGTTTTCCCCAAATTTCTGCAATTTTCTTTGCTTTTTCTTCCGCGAGAAGAGCCTTGTGAGAAAATACTACTCTGTTCTTCATCCGGTCGATACGATTTACTTTTACGTCAAGCGTCTGGCCGATAAATTCGTCAGCATTCTCCACATACTTGTCCGAAAGCTGAGACATCGGAATGAAGCCTGCAACCTCCTTGTATGATGCGATTACACCTCCGTTTACGGCTCTTACAACCTTTACGCTAATCACTGATTTATTTTCAAAAGCCTCCGCAACTTCATCCCAATGCGCATTGATCTCAAGCTTCTTTTTGGAAAGAATGATTTCACCGTCGTCAGTTCTAATAACCTTTGCCTGGATTTCGTCTCCTTCTTTAAATAAATCTGTTAATTTCTGGCCATCCTCAAGAGATATCTCTTCCTTTGGGATAATGCCATCCTTCTTACAGCCAAGGTTAACGATGATTTCTTTTTCAGTTGCCTGAAGTACTTTACCATTAACTATCTCTCCGCTGCGTGGTAGTCTTAATGATTTTTCAATTTCGTCCATTAAGTCATGCATTAAATTTTTTTCATTGTTTTCAAGTGTTGTTTCACTCATGTTAGCAATAACCTCCTCAATTACAGATTCAGGTGTCGAAGCACCTGCTGCAACTCCTATTTTATTACATTTTTCAACTTCTTTCAATGGTAAATCTTTCAGATTTTCAATAAAAAATGTTTTTGCACAGTATTTTTGTGAAATTTCATACAATTTCCAGCTGTTAGAACTATTTCTTCCACCAATTACTACCATCATTTCTACCGATTTTGCGGTCTCCATACAACTAGTTTGTCTTTCCTCTGTTGCTGAACAAATTGTATTCTCGACGATAATCTCCTTTTTTTGTTCCCGAAACAAAGATATTATTTCATCAAACAGTTCTTTTCTGATTGTCGTCTGTGCTACAACATATAAGTGATCTTCCTCTATCAGCTCCGCTTCTATGCGTGAATTAACAATAAATGCATTTTTGCACCATCCCCGAATCCCGATAACCTCCGGATGTTTTTTATCGCCTATAATTACTACATTCCATCCTGTAAGGTCTGCCTCGTGTACAAGGTGATGAATCCTTTTCACAAACGGGCAGGTTGCATCAATCACCTTAATTCCAATGCTTTCGGCTCTGTCATAAAACTGTTTTGGTTCCCCGTGTGAACGGATAATGACGGTATCTCCTTCTCTTGCCTCTTGCAAATCATGAATAATAGAAAGCCCTTTTGCCTCCAAGTCTCCCGTTACGATATCATTATGAATAAGCGGCCCGCAGGAATAAAGCCTATTATCTCGCTTTTCTGGCTGCTCTGTCTTTTTTAAATCTGTTTCCATCTGCTTTTGTCTATATGCTGCTTCTTCTAGAAGCGCGTGCTCTGCCGCTTCAATTGCTCTTTTTACACCAAAACAAAAACCCGAATGAGGCGCTCTTATTATTTCTTTTGTCATCTTTCATTTCATCCTTTACTAAAGTTTTTTAAAACTGTCTAAAAACTTCTTAAAAGCAGCTTCACTTCCGTTTTCTGTCGGCTCATAATACCGGACGCCTTCCCGGTACAGATTATCCGGCAAATACTGCTGTTTTACATAACCGCCATAAGCATGAGGATATTTATACCCAAGACCAATTCCTCTTTTCTCTGCGCCTTGATAATGACCATCCTTTAAATGCAGCGGAATATCGTCAATACGTCGTGTTTTAAGGTCCTCCTGCGCTTTTCCAAGCGCCTTCAGCACCGTATTGGATTTCGGACAGGAAGCTAAAAGAATAACTGCCTGTGCCAAATTTATCTGTGCTTCCGGATATCCTACCATTAAAGCAGCCTGCACACAAGCAGTTGTAATAGAAACTGCACTCGGATATGCCATGCCGATATCCTCTGAAGCCATTACAAGAAGGCGCCTTCCTATCATCTGAATATCCGCACCGCCTTCAATCAGCCTTGCAAGATAATGAACCGCCGCATCCGGATCAGAACCTCGTACTGATTTTTGCAGAGCAGAAAGCAGATTATACTTGTCCTCTTTTTTATCGTAAAAAGATGTCTGCTGCTGCATTGCCTCTGCAATCACTTCAATATCAATTTCGCTTCCTTCGCTTAGATTATCCACAATAAACCCAAGCGTATCAAGCGCTATGCGGGCATCTCCCGATGACATGTCCGCAAGCACCTTCAACGCCGTATCATCATATTTAATCTGAAGCGCACCAAATCCTCTTTCTCTATCTTTCAGCGTGCGTTTAAGAATTGCTGTGAGTTCTTCATTTTCCAGTCTCTTAAACTCATAGATATTGCGTACTCTACTGATAATTGCATTATTAACAGCAAAATATGGATTTTCTGTTGTACTGCCGATAAACCGAATCACACCCTCTTCCAGCGCAGCAAGCAGTGAATCCTGCTGCAGCTTATTCCAGCGGTGAAATTCATCGATATAGACATATGTTTTCTCTTTCTGAAGCCCGAAGAATTTTACTTTTGCTTTATCAATGAGTTCTTTCAGTTCTTTTGTACCCGATGTACTGGCATTGATTTCATAAAAATCCGCATCCATTTCTCGGGCAATAATCCGTGCAAGCGTTGTCTTTCCAGTTCCAGAAGGTCCAAAAAAAATAGCTGAATCAAATGTTTTATTTTTAATTGCATTATATAAAAGTGAGCCCGGATACATAAAGTGACGCTGCCCCACAAAATCGTCAAGCGTCTCTGGTCTCATTTTTGTTGATAAAGGTATCATAAAATCCTGTTTATTCCTTTCCCTCCGTTATTCTATGCTGACAATAAAAGCATCTCTATATTTAATGCCGGAAGAAGCATCAATACTGTTTTTCGCTGAAACGGCGCTGTCTTTGACAGGAAACAGCTGACCGATTACTTTGAACATGCCGTCTTTTGCAAGCACTGTCGCCTTAATACCGGAAGCTTTAAGTTCTTCAATTAATTCGTTTGCCGCTGCTTCTGTTGAAAAACTTCCAAACTGGATTCCATACCCCGAACCAGCAGCCTGTCCGCCTTCTTCTTCAGAAGTGCTCTCACCGCCACTACCTTCCTCGTTATTTTCACCACCGCTATTTTCTTTCTCACTCTCTCGGTCTTCAAGGCCTGCAGATGTAGTATTCTCATCCGTACCTATTTTTTCCGTATTGTTTTCCTTATCATTTTTCTTTTCGTCATCATCTCCGCCAATTCCAATTTTTCCGAGCATGACATCAAAAGAGGCTTCCTGCCCTAATAAAATCGGATAAATGACATATTTTGTTGTCATGAAACCAAGACACACGGCTAATCCTATTATAACAACAACCGACAGCAAATTCATCCCTGTTTTTTTTACATTTCTGCTGCGGCCACCTGACGGTCTTTTCCTCAATCTGCTGCGATATCTCGATCTTCTCATTTCACACCTCATCCCTTTCAAATCGCTTGTACATTTTATTCCGTTTCGGTCTTCGGTATGCCATGAATTTTCCTGCAAAATTGGTTTTCACGGTAAGAATCCTGATTCAAGAATCAGGATTCTTATTTTTATTGATTCTATAGACAAAAATCATCTTATAGCTTCTTACAAGTATTGTGTCTTTTTCTTTTTCGCTACATAAATCAACACGATAATCATATGCACAATAACTGAAACAACTGAAATAGCCACAATAAGAGAATAAGAATCAAACGGTTTAAAGTAATGTTCCATCGGCTCTAATCCAGATATTTTTGCAACTACATAGGAAGATACAAAGCTCAAAATATTTCCGAGAAAAATGATAGCAGCATTGTTTGTTTTCAATGCACCCCAGCACAACAATGCAAAGCTTGCAATCATTATACCGTAAAACAACATTGTTCCAGAAGTTGCATCACCATTTACGGAAAGAAATGCAAATGGTACACAATATACAATTAACAGCAAAGCTCCAATAATCCATGTTTTTTTCATACAATATAACGCTCCTTTGCTAACTTGGGATTTAATTTACTAAAGTCTTTCCAAATCAGAAATTAATTCAATAGCAATTTCTTTTGCCTTTGTACTAGACACATCTTTCCCATTTGTTTCACCCAAATATACACAAAAGTATTTTCTTTCGTCATCTGTATCTGCAAAACCTGCAAACCATGCATCTATAGTAACACCGTGAGACTTACCAAGCCCTGTTTTTCCATAGATCAACATATCCCCGTTTTGCCCTTCTGATAAAAGCATCACCTGTTTCAGACTATTTTGAGTTTCCTGTGAATAGACCGAATGTTCTCCGAAAATACGCTCAAGCACTTCAACTTGTTCTTTTGGAGATATTTTTAATGATGATTCAATCCAAAAACCAGTTAATGCTCTATTATTGTTATTTGTATTTAAATACCCTTCCCAGTCAGAAATATCACAGTTTCCATAATGAAGTTTATTTAATTCTTTCTGCATAGTATCTTTTCCAATTTCATCAATGATTTCCCTATAATACCATACACAGGAAGTTCGAAATGCCTCTTCAAAATTTATATCTCTATTCCAATTCTCATTCCAAAAAATTTCTCCACTCCATGTCCTAATAGACTCATCCAGTATAATAACCTTATTTTCCAATGCAATTAGTGAGGAAATAATCTTAAAAGTAGAACATGGCGAACGCTGAGAAAAAGCCATTTCCTGATTATATATTTGATAATTATTTTCAGACGGATTGTAAATAACGGCAGAACCATTGATTCCATCAAAATAGTTTTTCCAGTCTACTTCTGTAATCACAGTTTCTAAAGTGTCCCCTCTTGCTTGTTCCGTCCCTATTCCTATTGTTAGTGTTTTTTCAAGTTCCTGCTGTACATCATCTTCAGATACTTTATTTTCTAATTCTGCTTCTGTTTCACTTGAACAGCTACAAAGTATATGCGATAAAAGCAGTAACATTAGAATAACCTTCTTATATAGTGCTATATAATTCCGCACGAGTATGCTCCTTCACAAATTTCAATCTACTGATTTATGTGCCCCATCCGCAAGTACATCTACCCTCGCTTATGTGACAGACAAGAAGGCGAAAGCAACGAGTACTTTCGCCCTTGAATAGTATGCATAGTACAGAAATATCAAACCTCAGCGCTTTCTATTCTTCATCGTCCCTTTGGCCGTCCACCTCCGGTTACGCCCCACACACTTCTAAGATCAATCAGCTCCT
>CALXBT010000047.1 GCA_944386585.1 uncultured Clostridia bacterium
GGCTGACGCTAAAGTGACGCTTTTTCAGCGTCTTTGATACTTTTCTTTACCGGCTTGCCAAAGCCGGATTCCCAAAATGCCCGCGCACCGCCTGCGGATTACAAGCAGCGCTTCTGGACGCGCGATAGAATCGCAAGTATCCGTTCATATAAAGAGAGGCAGCAGTATGACAAAGCAGCAGCAAAAAAAGAATACGCCGAAAAACAATACCAAAAAAGCGCGCATCTTCACACAGGAAGAAATTAAAAGCGTTCTTGATTCTTTAGAAGAAATGTATCCCGACGCCGATTGTGAGCTTCATTTTGAAAACCTCTTTCAGCTTATTGTCGCCGTCGTACTTTCTGCCCAGACGACCGATAAAAGCGTCAACCGCGTTACACCTGATCTGTTTCAGAAATATCCTAATGCAGCGGCACTGGCAGACGCCGGCAGACGTGCAGCAGAAGAACAAGGTCTTGCGGAGGACGAAATCATCGCTCTTTCAAAAGAAGATCTTCTTGAGCTGGGAATAGATGCAGTTTCTCAAATCATTCATACACTCGGTATGTACCGCACAAAATCGCGCAATCTTTTAAAACTTGCCCGCGTGCTGACTGACACCTACGGCGGAAATGTTCCGGATGATTATGATAAACTTGTGGCCCTTCCCGGTGTCGGCCGCAAAACCGCCAATGTCGTTTTGTCCGTCGGATTTGGTCATCAGCGTATCGCAGTCGATACCCATGTCTTTCGGGTCGCCAACCGCATCGGTTTTGCACATGCGGCAGATGTTCTTGCCACAGAAAATGCTCTAATGGAAATCCTTCCCGAATCCCGCTGGTCACGGACACACCACAGTCTTATCTTTCACGGCAGATACTGCTGCACAGCCAGAAAGCCAAACTGCGAACAATGCAAGATCAGTCAATACTGCGATTACTACAAAAAAACTCTACAGAATCACGAGGAAAGCTAATCAGTACTTCATCTGCAAAAGCTGCCGCCTTAACAAACGGCGCCAGACGCAGAAAAAATGGAAATACGGGCACCGCTTGAAAGTTCTAAAATTTTTTGCTGAAAAACGAGGTGTTTTCTCTTGAAAGACCAGAAAACACTCCGTTTTTCTTTATTTTTTTATCCTTTTTATTGACTTGTCTTCTGCCGCGCAGTATAATTGTATACAAGTATTCAATTTAGAAAAGGAGCACATTATGGGGAAAACATTAGCATACAAAATACTGGAAAATCACCTGATTTCCGGAACGCTGACACCCGGCAGCGAAATCACGGTAAAAATCGATCAGACGCTGACACAGGATTCTACCGGTACAATGGTGTATCTTCAGCTTGAGGCAATGGAGATAGAAAAAATTAAGACGGAGCTTTCCGTTGCCTATATCGACCACAATACCCTGCAGACAGGTTTTGAAAATGCAGACGATCACGCTTTTATCGAAAGCGTTGCTAAGCGGCACGGAATTCTGTTCAGCAAGCCCGGAAACGGTATTTGCCATCAGTTGCATCTTGAAAACTACGGCATTCCGGGCAAAACTCTTCTCGGCTCCGACAGCCATACGCCGACCGGCGGTGGTCTTGGCATGATTGCGATTGGTGCCGGCGGGCTTGATGTGGCCGTTGCTATGGCAAAAGGTACTTATACCCTCAGTGTACCGAAAGTTCTTGGTATTCATCTAAAAGGCAGATTGCAGATGTGGTCCTCTGCAAAAGATGTAATTCTTGCCGTTTTAAAGCAGCTGACTGTAAAAGGCGGCGTTGGCTATATCATAGAATATTTCGGTGAAGGCGTTAAAACGCTTTCTGTTACTGACCGTGCAACCATTACAAACATGGGGGCAGAGCTGGGAGCAACTACTTCTATCTTTCCAAGCGACGAAAATACCAAAGAGTACCTCCGCATGCAGGGCCGCGAAGACGCTTTCATTGCCCTTTCGGCCGACGAAGATGCCGAGTATGACAGCGTCCTGGAAATCGATCTTGGAGCCCTCGCTCCGCTTGCCGCTGCACCGCACAGTCCCGATAATGTCGAAGCTGTCAGCGTAATCGGCGAAATCAAAGTCGATCAGGTAGCTATCGGCAGCTGCACCAATTCTTCCTATACCGATTTAATGAAAGTTGCCGCTATTTTAAAAGGCAATAAAGTACATCCTGATGTTTCTCTCGTTATCAGTCCTGGATCCAGCCGCATTCTCGCACAGCTGGCAGAAAACGGCGCTTTAGCTGATATGATCCGTGCCGGTGCCCGGATTCTCGAAAACGCCTGCGGTCCGTGTATCGGTATGGGACAGTCTCCAAAATCGGGTGCTGTTTCATTAAGAACCTTTAACAGAAATTTTAAGGGACGTTCGGGAACAAATGATGCTTCTGTTTACCTCGTAAGTCCTGAAACGGCGGCTATTTCAGCGATCAAAGGCGTTCTGACAGACGGAAGTACAACCGATATCGTGCTTCCGGAAATCAAAATTCAGGATACTGCCTCTGTTGACAGTTTTATCGTCAGCCCTTCTGATGCCGGAAAGGAATATACACAGGTCGAAATGGGCCCGAATATCAAGCCTTTCCCAAGAAATACTGCACTCCCAGACACCCTTACAGCCGAAATTACTCTCGTTGCCGGCAACAATATTACAACGGATGACATCATGCCTTCCGATTCAAGGCTCCTGCCATACCGCTCCAATGTGCCATACCTTTCAAATTACTGCTTTGAAAAAATCGACCCGCAATTTGCAGAAAGATGCAAAAAAACCGGCTCCTGCGTTATCATCGGCGGAGAGAACTACGGACAGGGCTCCAGCCGTGAGCATGCCGCTCTTGCACCGCTCTATCTTGGTGTAAAATTTGTTTTGGCAAAGTCCTTTGCAAGAATCCACCGTTCCAATTTGATTAACAGCGGTATTATGCCGCTGGTATTTGCAGATCAGCAGGATTATAACAGCCTTTCGCTTGGTGATCAGCTTACAGTTGAGAACGCAAGAATACAAGCAGCGGCTAAATATATCACAGTAAAAAACCTTACAACCGGCAAAACCTTTAAAGTAAGCGCCGACTTTTCTAAGTTGGAGACCGCTATGATTCTTGCCGGCGGAAAAATCAATTATCTCAGGCAGGAGTAAAAAAATGAATCAGAACAGTAAAATAAATGCAGAATATCTTCAAATTTTTGATAAACTGATTACAGCGCAGCTTGACCGGGCAGAACGCCTCAAGCATGACGAATGTTTCACCGACTTTACCTCACTTGAAAAAATTATCGTCGGAATCATTCCCGGCGACGGAATCGGACCTGTCATTATGACAGAAGCTGTGAAAATCCTCAATATTCTATTAAAAGACGAACTTGAAAGCGGAAAAATTGAACTGCGTCCGATTGACGGACTGACGCTCGAGCACAGAGCTGCGACTGGTGAGACCGTACCTAAAGAAGTTCTCGCTGCAATTCAGCGGTGCCATGTGCTCCTCAAAGGTCCTACGACAACACCCGATAAAAACAGTGGTCTTCCCAATCTTGAAAGCGCTAATGTCACACTCCGAAAAGAGCTGGACCTGTTTGCTAATGTAAGGCCCGTATCCATTCCGGAACTTGGCATCGACTGGACCTTCTACCGTGAAAATACGGAAGGAGAATATTCTCTCGGCAGCAGCGGTATCGCTGTCTCCGATGATCTTTCTGTCGATTTTAAAGTAACGACAACAGCCGGAACAATGCGCATTGCACGCGCTGCCTTTGAATTTGCAAAGGCCAACGGAAAAACACGCGTATCAATCGTTACAAAAGCAAATATTATGAAAAAAACCGACGGAAAATTTCTTGATCTTTGCTACCGCGTGGCAAAAGAGTATCCGAAAATCAAAACTGACGACTGGTATGTCGACATCATGGCGGCAAATCTTGTTAACCCTGAGATCCGTGCGGATTTTCAAGTCTTCATCTTGCCGAACCTTTACGGAGATATCATCACCGATGAAGCCGCCCAGATACAGGGCGGTGTCGGTACAGCAGGCAGTGCGAATGTAGGAAGCCGCTATGCGATGTTTGAAGCGATTCACGGCAGTGCACCCCGTATGGTAGCCGACGGACTCGCAGACAAAGCAAACCCTGCCAGCATTTTAAAAGCAGCTGTTATGCTGCTGCGCCACATTGGCCGGCCGGAAAAAGCAGATCGCCTTGATCGTGCAGTCAATGCCGCATCATCGCTGCTTGACATGACCGGCACGCCCGAAAGCAGCAGTGCAGCAGAATTTTCAGATGCAGTTTTATCAAACCTTTAAGCCCTAAGGAGGACACGCAAAATGTCACTTTATAAATTTTCACCGGAAACACCAAGCGGAAACCAGCCCCTTTCCAGCAGTCTGTTCTCACGGCTGCAAACCGATATTCTGACAGGAAAAATCCGCTCCGGCGAAAAACTCACAGAACAGCGTATCTGCGAACAGTACAGCGTCAGCCGCACACCTGTGCGGGAAGCGCTGCGGCAGCTTGAAATGGACGGTCTGATTGAAAGTATCCCAAACCGAGGCGCCTATGTCATCGGCCTGTCCCTTCAAGATATCGGCGATATGTATCAGCTTCGTAAAATTTATGAAATTCAGGCTGTGCGCTGGGCTATTGAACGCATTACGGAAAAAGAACTTGATCAGCTGGAAGAAACTTTTGAATTCATGGAATTCTACACGATGAAATCCGATAAAGAAAAAATGCTCAATATCAACACGTATTTTCATCAGTTAATCTACTCCGCTTCCCATAACAGGATGCTCCAGCATATGCTTGCTTCCTATCAAATCTATATTAAGCATATCCGTACCACACCGAGAAACGACGACGAATATCTGCATCTGGTTCTGGAGGAACACCGTGCTATCTTTGAAGCCTTTCAAAAACGCGATGTGGAAGCTGGCGCCCGCGCAATGGAAATCCATATGAATAATTCAAAGGCGCGTTCTATTTAACAGCGTTCTTAAATCATCTCATCTATGAAAAATGAAAGCGAAAATATCCTATGAATGAAAAAATACTCATTGTGGACGACGAAAAAGCCATTGCTGATTTAGTAGAGGTTTACCTGAAAAATGAAGGCTACCAAGTCTTTAAATTTTACAATGCAGAAGAAGCTCTTTTCTGCGCCAAGCACGAGACCTTAAGCCTTGCGATCTTAGATGTAATGCTGCCTGATATGGATGGTTTCACACTCTGTCAGAAGATCCGTGAAAAGCACATGTTTCCGATTATTATGCTCACTGCTAAAGTAGAAGATATGGATAAAATCACCGGGCTTACGCTCGGTGCTGACGACTATATCACAAAACCGTTCAACCCGCTGGAGCTGACGGCGCGTGTCAAAACCCAGCTGCGCCGCTATACGCAGTATAACAGCTCTTTATCAGCTGACTCTGTGCCGGAAAAAAACGAAATCAATATTCGCGGGCTCTGCATCTCCAAATCAAGCCACAAATGCACGCTGAATGAAAAGGAACTCATTCTGACACCGCGTGAATTCAGTATTTTATGGTATCTTTGTGAACATCAAGGAACAGTCGTCTCTTCTGAAGAGCTTTTTGAAGCAGTCTGGGGCGAAAAATTTTTAGACAGCAATAACACGGTAATGACGCACATTGCGCGCATCCGTGAAAAAATGAATGAGCCTGCCCGCAGGCCGAAATACATCAAAACTGTTTGGGGAGTCGGATATGCAATCGAATAATCAAGGCAGCAGTATCGCTTTTGCTGTATCCCGAAAAAAATACCAAAGCCAGCTAACGCGGCGGATGCTTCTTCAGTATCTTTTTTCACTGACTGGCTTCACAATTGCCCTTATCGGTGCTGTTTTCATCGCTGAACTTATCGGGAGCAGGCTATCTTGGTATCTCAGCGAGCCTGTTTATAACTTTTTACTTTTTGTTCGCGAATATCTTCTTCTCTTCTTCGGCCTCGCCTGTCTGGCCGGTTGGAGCCTGATTACTTATTATTTCATGTCGCGCCCGCTGCGATATCTCGATGAAGTCGTCGCTGCTTCCAGCAGTCTCATATCCGCACGAGAAAAACCTATTATTCTGCCAAGCGGCATGAAAAATGTACAGGACGAGTTAAATCAGTTTCGAGAGCAGGCAATCCGAAGTGAGCGGCTTGCAAAAGAGGCTGAACAGCGCAAAAACGACCTTATCGTTTATCTTGCGCACGACCTCAAAACACCGCTCACCAGCGTCATCGGCTATCT
>CALXBT010000048.1 GCA_944386585.1 uncultured Clostridia bacterium
CAATATTGTGTTTATGTGTCTTATTGCTGCACCGGAAGGAATTGAAGTACTGCAAAGGACTCACCCGGATGTCGACATTTTCATCGCGGCCAAAGATGAGCGGCTGAATGAGCACGCTTATATCGTACCGGGACTGGGTGATGCCGGAGACCGGATTTTCGGAACGAAATAGGAGCGGCTCCGCCGTAAAAGTATAATGGAAATGAGGAGGACAAGATATGAAGAACTTTATACCGGATAATGTGAGTGCGCATAAAAATGTTTATGATGTGCTCCGGGAAAGAGGCTTCATTGAGCAGACAACAGATGATGAGGCAATACGGGAGTTACTGGGAAAGGAAAAGATAAAGTTCTACATTGGATTTGATCCTACGGCGGACTGTCTTCATGTCGGACATTTCATGCAGGTTATCATCATGATGTATATGCAGAAGTATGGTCATACGCCGGTTGTTCTTCTGGGAGGCGGGACCGGCATGATCGGTGATCCTTCAGGAAGAACTGATATGAGACAGATGATGACGATCGAGACTGTTGAAGAAAACTGCAATCAGTTTAAATCGCTTTTTGACCGTTTTATTGAGTTTGATGAGGCGTGGAAATATGAAGGGAACAACGGTGTCTATGCACCGGGCAGAGAAAATAAAACGCCGGAGATGAACAAGGCAATCAGCGTTAATAATGCCGCATGGCTTATGCCGCTTAATTATGTAGAATTCCTGCGGGAAATCGGGCCGCATTTCAGCGTTAATGAAATGCTGCGCGCCGACTGCTATAAACAGAGAATGGAAAAAGGTCTTTCCTTCCTCGAATTTAATTATATGCTGATGCAATCGTATGACTTTATGGTAATGGCGCGTGATTTTGATGTTAAGATGCAGTTCGGAGGCAATGATCAGTGGTCGAATATTTTAGGCGGAACGAAGCTGACAAAGCGCATCTGCGGGAAAGATGTCTACGGCATGACTTTTGCGCTGCTCACGACTTCTGACGGAAAGAAGATGGGCAAGACGCAGAAAGGGGCGCTTTGGCTTCGGGCGGACCGTACAACGCCGTATGAATTTTTCCAGTATTGGCGTAATGTAGAGGATGCAGATGTAAATAAATGCCTTCGCATGCTGACATTTCTTCCGATGGAAGAAGTAAATCGCCTTTCTTCGCTTCCGGGTGCAGAAATCAATCAGGCAAAAGAAATTCTGGCCTTTGAGGTAACGAAGCTTGTGCACGGGGAAGAGGAAGCGCGCAAGGCACTTGAGGGGGCAAGAGCCGCCTTTGGAGGCGGAAGCAGTACAGAGAATATGCCGACGACGCAGATGAAGAAGGCAAGGTTTGAGGGGGAAGGAATCGGCGTAGTAACGCTGATGAAAGAACTTGGACTTGTACCGAGTAACGGAGAAGGCTTCAGGACGATTGAGCAGGGCGGCCTGACAGTTGGAGGCAGCAAAGTAACCGATAGAAAAATGACCGTAACAGCAGATCTTTTTGAAAACGGGAAGCTTATTATTCAAAAGGGTAAAAAGACATTCCATGTAATTGAGCTCATTTAGCGGCAATGCCTTTGAGGAAAGGAACAAAAAAGGAAAATGAGAAAAATTAAATCAGTACGCGAACAGGTATATGATCATGTAATACATTTGATTAGAACAAAAGAGCTTGACTATGGTGATAAAATAGATATTTTGAAACTTCAGGAATCGCTTGGAGTAAGCCGTCCGCCAATCAATGAAGCTTTGATTCAGCTGTCAGCAGACGGGTTTCTTGACAATATTCCGCGCAAGGGATTTTTTGTACGGGCAATGTCGGATAAAGAGCTTCACAATACCTATGAAATTATTGCAACGCTTGATGTTTACGCGCTTGAAAAGGTGATGGAAAATGTAACGGAGAAAAATACCGATATGCTGAGAATCATTGTAAGCAAAATCGATAAAGCGATTGCAAAGAGGAACTACGATGAATATTACGAGTTGCAGGAGGAGTTTCATAAGGCTTATTTAGAGTTTTGCGGCAATCCTGTTTTGCGTGAGCTGATTTGTGAATTGATGAAAAAAGTGATTAGAACAACGGCGTTTTCGGAAGACACGGAAGCTCTGTTTGTATATTTCCAAAAGGCAAATGATGACCATGCTAAAATTGTAGACTGCATAGAAAAGAAAAACTTGAAGGAATTAAAGCGGATTGCAAGGACTCATTGGCAGGCGCCGGTTGAAATAGAATTAGATAATAAAAACGAAAAAAAAGATTGACTTTACAGATACCAGCATATAAAATGAAGTGTACGCTGTTTGTAGTGTATTTTTTCGTATGTTTTGCAAAACAGCATATGAAAAGGGAAGTACCGGATGGATTTCCGTTCATGGGCTTCAGACTAATAAAATTAGTAGGCCGAAAAAGCTCCGGAAACAGAATTACAGTGCGGCCTGTAGAGAAAGAACCGCAATTTATACTGACTGTATAAAAGTGAAACTTTGTCCGGAACCAAGTAGGTACAGCCGAACAAGTTTGTGAAAAGCAAACCAAGTAGGCAGAAAGGAACAGAAATGAAATCATTTATTGCAAAACCGCATGAAGTAGAGCGCAAGTGGTATGTAGTGGATGCTGAGGGAAAAACGCTCGGCAGGCTTGCATCTGAAGTTGCTTCTATTCTTCGCGGCAAGAAAAAACCGACCTACACTCCGCATGTTGACTGCGGTGATTACGTGATCGTTATCAATGCGGAAAAGATCGAGGTTACAGGCAAGAAGAGAAAAGAAAAGATTTACAAAAGACATACTGGCTATCCAGGCGGTCTCAGAGAAATTACTTTTGAAAAGCTGCAGGCAAAGAAGCCGGATGAAATTATCAGACACGCTGTAAAGGGCATGATGCCGGATGGTGCTCTTGGAAGACAGATGTATAAGAAATTAAAAGTTTATGCAGGACCTGAGCATAATCATGCAGCTCAGAAGCCGGAAGTATGGAAGTTCTAAGGAAAGGGAGGAAATAAGAAATGGCAAAATTACAGTATGCCGCAACAGGCAGAAGAAAGTCATCAGTGGCCAGAGTAAGACTCATCCCTGGAACTGGTAATATTATCATCAATAAAAAGTCTCTTGACGATTACTTCGGTGCGAAGGAAATTGTAAAGAGAGAAGTGAAAAGACCGTTTACGGTTGCGGGCTGCGAAGGAAAATTTGATGTTGTCGCAACAGTAAAAGGCGGCGGTTTCACAGGGCAGGCCGGTGCGCTGAGACACGGTATTTCAAGAGCGCTTTGCACTGCAGACCGCGAGGCCTACAGGGCTCTGCTGAAGACGGCTGGATTCTTAACAAGAGATTCCAGAATGAAGGAAAGAAAGAAGTACGGCCTCAAGGCTGCCCGTCGCGCTCCGCAGTTCAGCAAGCGATAATTTTAGTTCAAAACAGCTCAAAAACCCCGAAACCATGCGGTTTTCGGGGTTTTTCCTTTTCAGATTGTTTGCC
>CALXBT010000049.1 GCA_944386585.1 uncultured Clostridia bacterium
GCTCCATAGTCGCTCTCTGATGAGTAACAAGCGCAAATTGAATTCCTTCAAACTTTTTTAAATAATTTGCAAACCGGTCGATGTTAGCATCATCCAGCGCCGCCTCTACCTCGTCAAGAATACAAAACGGCGTCGGTTTTGTCTTAAGTACCGCAAACATAAGCGCAATCGCTGTCATCGTCTTTTCTCCGCCGGACATCAGATTGATATTCTGCAGCTTTTTCCCCGGCGGCTGTGCAATAATTTCAATACCCGATTCAAGCGGATTGCTTTCATCTTCAAGCCGCAATTCTGCATGACCGCCACCGAATAATTCTGCAAAAATTTGCTCAAAATTTGCAACGACGCCGTCGAAGCTCTCCTTAAACCGCAATTTAATCGTCTTATCCATTTCGCTGATCATCTCTGAAAGTGAGCGGGAAGCTTCTAAAATATCATTTCTCTGCGCAGTAAGAAACGCGTAGCGTTCGCTGACCTGCTCATATTCCTGAATCGCGCCGACATGAACCTCGCCGAGTTCCTTGATTCTTCCCTTTATCTCACGAACCTCACGCACAGCTGTATTCACTGCAAAATCCTTTTTTTTGAATTCCGCTGCCTGTATGTAAGAAACCTCAAATTCTTCCCAGAGTTTCTCTTTAAAATGATCAAGCTGAGTCTCATTTTTAGCCATCTTGATTTCCAGATTGTATTTGCTGTCTTGAAGTGACGAAAGTCTTTCGTCAATCGCGCCCTTTTCTGCAATGCTTTCTCTTGCCGCTGCTGTCACCGCAGTGCGTTCTTCTGCTATTTCTGCTGCATACTGTTCTAATTTTTCCTTTGCCGCCGTTTTTTCTGCAATCAGTTCATCCACATTGGTATAACCGGAAGTAATTTCATCTTTTTGCATCAAAAGAAGCTCACGCTCTTTTATTTTCTTCTCAATATCGCATGCAATCTCTCCCGTTGTTTCTTTTGCTCTTGCCAGTGCTGTATCTATACTGTTCTTTTGCTCGCCGCAGATATTGACTGCCATTCTTGCTTTTACAATTTCTTCGCTGATTTCATCAAGCTTGCTTTTTTCTTCTTCATATGCTGCCATAGAAAGGCTTGTCTCTTCTGTTACTACAGCAATCTGAGCCTCTGCCTCTTCAGCTTCTAAAAGAAGCGCCGCCGTCATTTCATCGGACTTTCTCGCCTCTGCTTCAATGCGGCTAAGCTCCTCATGCCGCCTTTTCTCTGCTGCTTCCGCATCAGACAGCGCAATTTCCGACGCAGTCAGCTTGCCTTCACATAAAACAATCGCACGTGCGAGTTTTTTCGCTTCTTCCTCCGCTTCTGCAATTCTGCGCTGCGCTGTTTCCAAAAAAGTACGCTGCGAAGTCAGCTCCGAAACACTTCGATCCTTTATCTTTGTCTTTTCATAGATCTCATTTTCCAATTTTGTAATTTCGGCTTTTCGTGTAAGCAGATTCGCCGTACTATTTTTGTAGCGTCCGCCTGTGATCGCACCGCCGGTATTGATAACTTCCCCTTCCAGCGTTACAAAACGAAGACCGCCCCCGACAGACCTTGACAACTGTACAGCATGTTCCATCGTATCGACAATAATAGTTCTTCCGAGCAAATATTCAAAAATATTTCGGTATTTTTCATCAAATTTAATGCAGTCGCTGCCGTATCCTCTGAACCCGTCTGCACCCGCAAAACGATCATCTCTTCGAACTGCAGATTTTACAGAAGCAATCGGCAGAAATGTCAGTCTTCCCGCCCGATTTTCTTTCAGAAGTTCAATCGCCATCTGCGCACTTTTATCATCAAGGCATACAATATTCTGCATTGCTGCACCAAGTGCCGTTTCTACTGCTATTTCATATCCCTGCGGCACCTGCATCAGTTCTGCTACCACACCTTCAATACCGCGGAGCTTTGATTTCATAATGTAGCGTACTGCATGATGATAGCCTTCATAATTTGCTTCCATTTCTTCAATGGTCTTTTTGCGGCCGGAAAGTTGCCCAATCATAATGCGAAGCTCCTCCAGCTCTTTTGAAAGCTGCCGTTCCCGCGCAAGCCCGCCGTTATATTCCTCTGTCAAAAGCTGCAGCGCTCTTCGCAGTTCTTCTTCTTCTTTTATAAGGCTCTGTTTTTCTTCTTCCGCTGTACGCAGCGCCAACTCAGCTGCTTTCTTTTCACTTTCCTCCGTTTCGTATTCATTTTCTAAGCGCTGTCTGCGCTCCGTCAAATTCTCTTGAAGATTTTTAAGACTTCCTGCCTCCGCTCTTTTACTCTGCGCCCGACTTGAAAGCTCATAAATACTGTTTTTCCTCTTATCAATTTCGCCTGCGGCTTTACTGAGCGCCTCCGTTCTTTCTTCATAGCACGATACAGTGCGCAGCAACGTTTCGTCAAGCCGCTCAAGTTCTGCAATCATTTTTTTACGCTCATCCATAAGCTTGTCCACATCGCAGGTTTCCTTTTCAAGTTTTTCCTGCAGCAGCACAAGTTCTTCCGAGAGCCGAGTCATATTGTCGTCAATCGCAGACAATTTTTCTCGGTTCACTTCGCTTCTATTCATAAGCGTGCTGATTTCTTCAACCGCAGCAAGCAGTCTTGATGAAGTTTCAGAAGACAGCACCTCAAGGCTTTCGGCACGCTGTCTGTTTTCATCTGCCCGACGGTCAATCTCGCTTTTTTCTTCACGCAGTTCCTCAATTTCCGATGATGCTTCCAGAATATCGTCTTTTAAATATTCAGCTTTTAATTCTAAGGTCTCAATGTTTTTCAGCGTAATATTGATTTCCAGTTCCTGATACCGCTCTCTCAGGGCAAGATACTCCGTTGCCTTTTCACTGTCCCTCCGAAGACCGTCAATCCGGCCTTCAATTTCGGCAATAATATCATTGACGCGGTCAAGATTTGCGTTCGACGACGACAGCTTCCGCTCCACCTCGGCTTTTTTTGTTCTATACATAACAATACCCGCAGCCTCCTCAAAGATTTCCCTTCGGGACTCCGGTTTATTAGATACAATATCTGCAATTTTCCCCTGTCCTATAATAGAATAACCGTCTACGCCGATTCCGGTATCCATAATCATCTCGCGGATATCCTTAAGCCGGCAGTGATTATTATTGATGAGATACTCGCTTTCTCCTGACCGGTACATTCTGCGCGTAATCGCCACTTCATTATAATCAATCGGCAGAATATTTTCTGAATTATCAATAACAAGCGTTACCTCCGCCATCCCCCTTGATTTTCGGCTTGCTGTACCGGCAAAAATAACCTCATCCATTTTGCCGCCGCGCAGCGCTTTTGGACTTTGTTCTCCAAGCACCCACCGGATTGCATCAGAAATATTACTTTTTCCCGATCCGTTTGGTCCTACAATACAGGTAATTCCGTCGTTAAAATCTATTGTTACTGGTTCGGCAAAGGATTTGAATCCGTGCATATATATTTTTTTAAAATACAAATTTATCGCTCCTCTCCAATGCCGCCTTTGCCGCGTTTTTCTCTGCTTCTTTCTTGCTTCTGCCGCTTCCTTGTCCAATCACCTCGTCCCCCAGCAAAAGGTCAACATAAAACACCTTTTCATGATCCGGTCCTTTTTCTCCCGTTATCCGATATTCAATCAATTTATGAGATGAGCTCTGTACCCGTTCCTGTATTTCCGATTTATAATCCGGATAAAGCTGGCCCGATAAAGCTTCGTCAATAGCTTGTCCAAAAAGACACAGCACAAACCGTTTGGCACATTCATAGCCGCCGTCTAAAAACAGTGCGCCGATTACAGCCTCTACCGCATCGGCGACAATCGAATCACGTCGCCGGCCGCCGCTTTTTTCCTCGCCTTTTCCCATTCGCATATACTTGCCAATCCCAAGCGCATTTCCCTTTAGTGCCAGCGTTCTTTCGCATACTACCATTGCCCGCAGCTTTGTCAAGGTTCCTTCTTCTACTTGCGGCATTCTTGTATACAATTCTTCACTGATAATCGCATCAAAGAAAGCATCTCCCAAGAATTCCAGCCGCTCATTGTTATGCAAGGCCTTGTCCGTTTTTCCGGTATAATAAGAGCTGTGCGTAAGCGCTTGCAATAAAAGGGATTCATCTTGGAACTGATAGTTTATTTTTGCCTCAAATTCCTGAATGTTTCTATTCACTGATTGAAATCTCCTCAAGTTCTTCTACAGAATTCTGTATAATCTGTACAACCCTATTTTCAGCATATGGAATTGCTTTCAAAATAGTATTTTTTACACCGTTTGCTGAAGACGAACCATGCATTTTTATAATCGGTCCTTTAACGCCAAGAATCGGTGCGCCGCCGTATTCCGAATAATCAAATTCATTTTTCAGCTCGCGCATTTTCCCTGAAAGCAAAGCCGCTCCCATCTTCACAACGGCGCCGCCTGTGAATTTTCGTTTCAGAAGCTTTAAAATATTCCATGCAAGTCCTTCTGTCAGCTTTAAAATTACATTACCGACAAAACCGTCGCAGACAATCACATCGCAGATACCTTTTGGCACATCGCGTGCCTCTACATTTCCGATAAAGTTCACGCGGCTTTTATGAAGCATCTCATACGCCGCCTTTGTCAGCGTGGATCCTTTTGTCTCTTCCGCACCTAAATTAACAAGACCTACGCGCGGCGCAGAAAGTCCGATAACTTTTTCCATGTAAATACTGCCCATCACGCCAAATTCCAGCAAAGTCTGCGGTTTGCACTCCGCATTAGCACCGGCATCCACAAGAAGAGACGGATGATTTGCCCCAAGAATCGGATATACGCTGGCAATCGCCGGCCTGTCGATTCCTTGAATCCTTCCGAGAATAAAAAGCCCTCCTGCCATCAGTGCACCGCTGCTGCCGGCAGAAATAAAAAGGTCTCCCTCGCCTTTTTTTACCATGCTGATTCCCACGACCATAGACGAATCTTTTTTGGTCCGAATCGCTTTTACCGGTGCTTCTTCATTGAAAATCACCTCCGAGGCATGTCTTATGCTGACCCTTTCTTCCGGATATTTGCCGCTGTACTTACGAAGTTCTTCTGTCAATACTTTCTCATCGCCTACTAAAACAATTTCACCATCAATTACAGGAAGGGCTTCGACAGTTCCTTTTACAATTTCAGCAGGGGCGTTATCGCCGCCCATTCCATCTATAATAATTTTCATAATTTCCTCCTTCGTATACTGTATATACTTGTTTATAGTATATAACAGTCAAACGATTTTTGAAAGGTGATTTGCGTTAAAATTACACAAAAATGCCTGCTCATCCCTCTATCTTCACGATTGATACCTCATATGCTACATTGAGCGTGCTGTTTCCCTGATCATCCTTTTTTCTGTATTCACGGCTCTGAATCCTACCCGAAAGCGTTAGCCGCATCCCTACATCAAGCACGCCTGCATAAGCTGCATTTCTACCCCATGCGATGCATGGAATATAATCTGATTTATTGTACATTCTGTTCACTGCAAGCATAATATCACAGATTTCTCTCCCCAGCGGCGAAGTTCTCCGAATCGGCGGTTTACAGATATGCCCGTCTAAATAGATCTCATTTTCGTAAGTAAGCTGTTCTTCCTCAGGAATAATCTCAAGCTCCCGCACAAACACCACAATATTCAGTTTGCTTCTGCCGTCCGCTTCCTCGTTGTATGTACGCACCTGTCCTCTCACATCGAGCCTTGCTCCGGTATGAAGATTCAGTCCCCACAAAAGCCGTTCCGAAATCTGCAGTCTGATTTCGTCTCGATAACCGCTGCTCCTGCTGATTCCCAGTAAAGTTTCATAAAACGCTTCTCCGTATGTCCTGTGGCTGAAAGAAAGCTCTGTCAAAAGCTCTCCCGACAATCTTGCCCTGTTTGTTTCTATAATATCTGGATTCGTTTCCATCAATGTCCGTCCTCCTATGCACATGTATCTTTTTACATCTTATGAGGACATCCGCTTTCCTATGACAGATTCGTATACAGCTTTTTATTTTCCGCCGGGATCCTTTAAACTATACTTTTCGCACCAATAGATGCAAATCTCTATCCTTTTCAGACTCTCTGCCTTCTTGAAACCCAAAATGCTTGAAAAATTCAGACTGCGGCTCTTCTGCTAATGCCGCAAGCTCTCTTCCTCCCAGCATGCGAACCTCATCGCACGCTTTATCAAGCAGGATTTTTGAAAGTTTCATACCCCGGTACAACCGATCCAACGCCATACTTTTTATAAAGTACCTGTCGCACTGCTTTCTTTTCATGGCTGTATTTTCTTCTTTCTCTCCTGCTGCTTCACGCTCTTTTACAAGCACTAGACCTCCAATCAGCGCTTCGAGCGCGCCTCCGCCGTGCGTCAGCGCCCACGCGTGCACGATTTCAGTCTTTTCGCTGTAGCATAGCGGTGCCCCATTTCTCGCAAAGAGTTCATCAAGCGCTTCATATTCTTCTGTCGATTTTATTTTTAAAACTGGTTTACAGCTCATATTATGCTCCTGTACTTATATCTTTCCATTTCGTCATCGAAATATTTCTCCGGCTCTGCATAAAAAATCCTTAGTCTCTTATGCAGTACTGTAAAATGCAGCGGAAATTTTTCTCCCCGTTCTCCATCCACATCAGTAGAGACATCCTCCGGCGACTCAAGATACAAGTCGTTCGTTTTAAAATACAGAACATTTTTATTCTGAGGATGATTTCCGGAAAGCACTTCAAAGAAAATCGGCGCCATTTCATGCAGTTTCATTTTTTTAAATACGATAACATCAAGCAATCCGTCGCTGATATCAGACTCTGGTGCTACACGGCGGAAACCACCGGCAGAGCACCCATTCATCACAATCATAAAATACATCTCTATATCCTCATTGCACTCTTTGCTTCGCAAAGAAACCGGAATTGCATGCAGATTGACAATCTCTGAAAGTCCTTTGATATAGTAAGCGGTTACACCGAGCGTATTTTTTAAGTTGGGATCCGTTTTCTGCGACACATCTACAAGCGTTCCCATCGCCGCTACATTGATGTAACATTTGTCATTCATCTTAGCAACATCGGCATACGCTACCTGATCACCCAGCGCTACATCAATCATTGCATTGATATCATGCGGTATATTCATATAATAAGCAAAATCATTTGCCGTACCTGACGGAAAAATTGCAATCGGAAGATCAATATTATATTTTACCATTGCATTTACAACAATATTAATCGTTCCGTCGCCGCCAGCCACGATAATCTGACGGTACTGCTCCTGATGAATATGTGAAAACGCATAATCAAGAATTCTATGTTCTGTTCCTCTGATCGGTCTGATCAAAAATCCCCTTTCCTGAAATCTCCTGATAATCAAATCAAGATAATTAGGAAATACTCCATTTCCCGATTTTGGATTATAAATTAAAAGTACTTTTTTCCGTTCCTCATATTCTAATATTTTTTCTACTTCAGCAAAAAAATTCGCTTTATTTCCCTCCATCTGTCAATTCCCCTCTCAACTCTCCTATTAAATACAACGATCCTGCAAAAAGAACAGCATCAAAGTTTTCTTTTCCTTTTTCAATCGCCATCTTCATCGCCTTCTTCGGCTCCGGCTCCGTAAGGCATGCTTTCCCCCGCGCTCTGATCAATTCTGTAAGCCGCTCCGCCTCCAGTCTTCTTGCAACCTGCGGTTCCGTTGCAATAAAACTGTCACTCACACTGCATAATTGCTCAAGAATTTTATCTACATCCTTATCCGCTAATACGCCAAGCACTATCAGAATCTTTTGTTCCGGAAGCAAGGTCCTTACAGTATCGGCAAGCGCTGCTGCTCCTGCTTCATTATGTGCGCCGTCTAAGATGATAAACGGCCTTTCTTTTGATACAATCTCAAAGCGGCCGATATTTTTTGCTTCTAAAAACCCCTGATACAGCTTTGCTTTTTCAACTTGAATCTGACGGTTTTTACGCAGGATTTCGAGCGTTGTCAGCGCCGTTACCGCGTTTGCCACCTGATGCCGCCCAAGCATCGAAATGGTAAGTCCTTCATACACCGTATCTTCAATAACAACATCAAACCTGCTTTCTTTGATATCACTTTTGATTCCGCTACATTTCAGACGGGAAGCATCGTGCAGCACTGCACCTTTTTGGTAAGCAATCCGCGCGATCTCTTTCGCCGCCTCTGGTGTATCTACATTTACAATCACAGGTACACCCGCTTTAATAATTCCGGCCTTTTCTCTTGCAATTTCAGAAAGTGTATTGCCGAGCCGGTCTGTATGATCATAGGAAATCGAAGTAATCACACTGACAAGCGGCTCCTCAATCACATTCGTAGAATCTCCGATTCCGCCAAGCCCTACTTCCATAATAGCAAAATCACAGCGTTTGCGGGCGAAATAAAGAAAAGCAACCGCCGTAATCACTTCAAATTCTGTTGGAGAATCCAAACCGTCCCTTACCATTTCCTTTACTTTTTGCAAAACCTCTTCCGTAAAAATCTCAAGATCTTCATCACTGATATAGTCTCTGTCAAGCTCAATCCGCTCATTAAAAACGGTGAGATACGGAGAGGTGTAGATTCCGACGCTGTACCCGTTCGCCAGAAGTGCTTCATAAAGGAAACGGCAAACTGAGCCTTTCCCATTCGTCCCCGCCACATGAATACATTTCAGTTTTTTTTCCGGATTTTGAAGCCGTTTCATCAGTTCACTCATGCGTTCAAGTCCGAGAATACTGCCAAATCTATGAAATTCATGAATTTTATCAACCGCACTTTTCTTTTCTGTCATATCCGTTTGTATTTCCTCTGTTTCTTACTTATAAGCCAAGTAAGCGCCCCCTGTTTCCGAGAGGCGCTTGCATAGATGCATATTATATTTTACAATTTTTTTGTCACAAGCGCAAGACGCGAAGTTACCTTTTTCAGCATATCCTCGTATTTTGACATTTTTTCTCTTTCCTCCGCAATCTTGCTTTCCGGTGCCTTTTTAATGAATCCTGGATTTGCCAGCATTCCCTGCACCCTTTTCACTTCATTTTCCAGTCTGTCTTTTTCTTTTGTCAGGCGCTCAAACTCCGCCTTATAATCCAGAAGATCATCAAGCGGAATAAAAATTTCTGCACCTTCAATCACTGCTGACATGACATCCTCCGGGATATGCTCCCGGCTTTCTATCAGCTTCACAGAAGAGAGATTGGCAAGATTCCTTAGATAGTTCTCTGCAGCCTTTACCCTATCTTGCATCTGCCCGCTTGTTACAATGATTGCAGAAAGCTTTTTGCTTGGTACAGTTCCCGCCTCTGCTCTGATATTTCTGATGCTTCTGATCGCCTCCATTGCCGTTTCAATGATTTTTACATCCTCATCAAATGCAAGGGTTTCGTCATAGCGCGGCCAATCTGCTTTCATCAAAAAATCATGCGGATTTTCTTCCTTACGGTCAGCCGCAAGACGCGGCAGAAAGCTCCAGATTTCTTCTGTAATAAACGGCATAAACGGATGCAGCATTTTCAGCATATCCGTCAATGTCCTGACAAGCACATATCTTGCCGTTTTTTTATCCGCCTCGTTTTCTCCGTAAAGTCTTTCTTTTACTAACTCAATATACCAGTCGCAGTATTCATTCCAAATAAGGTCATATATACGCTGTCCTGCCAGCGCCAGCTCATATTTTTCCAGCGCCTCATCCACATAATGAACCGCATCGTTGACACGGGCAAGTATCCATTTATCCTCCGGACGGAGTTCAAGCTCAGAAAGGGCATCTGCACCATCCTTTTTTCCGGCACATTCTCTTTCCCTGCCAGTTCCGGCACAGTTTTCTTTTACCGCCGTTTCACTTGCCTGCTTCGGTTCTGCAATCGCGCGGAAAGCACCCTGTTCATCTTTTAAATTCATGATGACAAAACGGGAAGCATTCCAAAGCTTATTGGCAAAATTTCTCGCCGATTCCAGCTTATCACTTTTAAAACGCATATCGTTTCCCGGTGTGATTCCTGTTGTC
>CALXBT010000050.1 GCA_944386585.1 uncultured Clostridia bacterium
ACACCGATAGCGATAGAAGAAGGACTGAGATTTGCGATTAGAGAAGGCGGAAGAACAGTAGGTTCGGGTGTAGTAACAGAGATCATCGAGTAAGCGGGAAGACGGTTAGAAGAAGCTTGATGAGAGATATATAAAAGAGAGGCGGCTCAATATTGAGCCCCTCTTTTATTTTTGTAACCGGTATTTTTATTTTTGTGCAGCAGCCTGAGCAAGCCTGCGCTCTTTACAGATAAAAGGAATTACAGCGGCAGAAGGCATAGTAAAAAGCCAAATGGCATGAAAGCCAAGCTGCATGATTGCAATGCAGGATAGTGCGACACCAAGATGAAAAAAGGTCAGCGTACCGCCGAAAAACCAGGCGCGACTAGCCGCTTCCCGGTCTTTATCTAAAAGATAATCGGTAATGCCGGTTACCAGCTGACGATAGTTGTTTGTGGAAAAAATGCTGGCACTGACATATCCGCGCGCACCCGGAAAGGAATTCCACTGGATACTAGTCATAAAGAAAACAGGCCAAAGTGCGATCACAGAGTTCCAGCCTGTCGGCATAAAGCCAATCAGCACAATACAGAGAATGTTAACTACGGCGCTGAAAACTTTTAAATTCCAGTTTGTATATTTTGGAATGACACGGGTCAGGATCAAGCCTGCTGCATAAATCAGCATTGCGACAACACGAAGCAGCGCATGATAGAGGTCTCGGCCTACAAGCTCGACAACGAGTTCTGCCAGATTGGAGGTTTGTGCTGATCCGAGTACACCGGTGCGGAGAAGAGCAAAGCCGCCCATTGCTCCTCCGATAAAGGCCATTGTATAAAAGATTTTTTGTTCCAAGCTAAGACATGTTTTCATAGTTGTTTTATAGTATGCTTTCTTTAAAATTATGGAATCAGAATTTAACATTGCAGGAAAGAATATTTTGCCTGCAATGCATTATCATTCGGAGCATCCGCTTTTGCTTTCTGGGTGCTGGGCGAGGGTATCGGAACCGGATGAAACGCTTTCGGACTGCGGTGTTTTCGGCGCAGCTTCTTGCCGCTGCTTCAGCGCGGAGCGTACAAAAAAGACAATCCACGCGATGCTGTAGCCGGAAAGCAGGCAAAGCGCCAGCAAAGTGAAATAAAAAGAAATCACTATACTGACTTCTGTATTTACCGCACTTCTGTGCAGAAAAATGCGAAGTGCATAGCCCAGCATCAAAAGACCCGGCAGCAGAGAAAGATGACGAAGCATGCCAAAAAGTGTGCCGGTTTTGCTGCGAAGTTTTATACATAGGAAGTATTGAATGAGAAAAGTGAGAATAAAACAGCCGAACATTGGTAAAATCAGTTTCATATTTTTTGAAATTCCTTTCTGAGGAAAATAAACATTAGTTTAATTTTATCGTATTTGGAACATAATTTCAATAGAAGGAAAAAAGAAGGAGGAATGAATGGTAATTTGAGGTATTTTAATAAAAACTATTGAATATTTATTCACAAAAAGGTATGATTATTTCACTGCAGAGAAAGAAAATCAGAAAAACATAGAAGGGGGATGAGAAGATGAAGAACGCACAGGAATTTATCATCGGAAGCATGCAGGTAACAAATGCCAGCGGACAGGCCGTAGCAAAGAAAGATTTGAAAACGGATGCAGAAAAATATCAGCATCAGAACAAATACAGCTATGAAAAACCGGGAGACAGCGGAAAACAAAAGAAGTATTAAAAACATAAAAGAAAATTTAAACAAGGTGCTTTAGGCACCTTGTTTTTTATGATATACTAAAAAATACGAAAGAAAAAGGAAAAGTAGACAGAGGAGCAGTACATACGATGAATCAAAATTCGGGATACTTAAAACGATTGAATGATAAGCAGAGAGAAGCCGCACTTCATACGGAGGGACCGCTTTTGATTCTGGCGGGAGCAGGCAGCGGCAAGACAAGTACGATGACCTGCCGTATTGCACATTTGATTGAGGAGGGAGTAAGCCCATATCAGATTTTGGCGGTTACCTTTACGAATAAAGCAGCAAAAGAAATGCGAGACAGAGTAGGAGCGCTACTTTCTGAAATTACAGGCAGAACGGAGCCTCCTGCAGAGCTTTCCTTTCTGTGGATTCAGACCTTTCATTCGGCCTGTCTGCGGATTTTGAGAGCAGATGCAAAGCGAATCGGGTATGAGGGGAACTTTGTGGTTTATGACCCGCAGGACCAAAAGACGGTCATGAAAAACATCATAAAAGAGCAGAATCTTGACGATAAGAAGTATACTCCGGCCTATTTGCTTTCTATTATCAGCGACTGCAAAAATAAGGGGCAGCTGCCGGACGACTATCTGCGCGTGCATGGCGAAGACTTCAGAACGAAGGACATTTATGCAGCATATAAAGCATATGCGGCGGTGCTGCATAAAAATAACGCGATGGATTTTGACGACCTGCTGCTCAATACCGTGAAGCTGCTGCGGGAAAACGAAGATATTCTTTTGAAATATCAGAACAAATTTCGCTATATTATGGTAGACGAATATCAGGATACGAACTATATTCAGTATCAATTTGTACGGCTGCTTGCCAGTGCGCACGGAAATCTCTGCGTTGTCGGAGACGACGACCAGTGCATTTATGAATGGCGCGGCGCTGATATCCGTAATATTCTTGATTTTGAACGAGATTTTAAAGGTGCAAAGGTGATAAAGCTGGAGCAGAATTATCGTTCCTATGGAAATATCCTCGATGCTGCGCATTCGGTGATTCAGCACAATAAAGGCAGAAAGGCCAAAAAATTGTGGACAGCGAAGGAAGCCGGAGATAAAATCATCTATTATCGGGCTGATAATGAAAAAGATGAAGCAAACTATATCGCACGGGAGGTTGGACATATTACCGGAAAAGTACTTTCTGCCGGTACCTGCGGTAAAGAGGAGGATAACGAAAGAGAACTCGAATATCGCGATATCGCAGTGCTGTACCGTACGAATGCACAGTCGAGAAATTTTGAAGAGGCTTTTACGAGAAATGAGATCCCTTACCGCGTGCTGGGAGGACTCAGATACTATGACCGCAAAGAAATTAAGGATATGATGGCTTATATGCGCCTTGTACAGAACAGTGCGGATGATTTAGCCCTTGTGCGGATTATTAACGAACCAAAGCGCGGAATCGGAGATAAAACAGTTGAAAAGCTGCGCACACTTTCCAGCGTCAGAGGAGAGAGCCTTTTTGATACGCTCTGCGATGAAACTGTTCTGCAGGGACTGCCGGCAAAAGCAGTCTCTGGCGTCCGCGAAATGATGAAGGTCATCTTGCAATGTGAAGCAGAAAAAGAAAACCTGCGCGTTTCTGACATTTATGATGCGCTTCTTGTGCATACAGGGTACTTAAAAGCATTGGAGGAGCAGAATACGGTGGAGGCGGAAAGCAGAATTGAAAACCTGCTGGAGTTTAAGTCAGTCATCTTTGATTATGAAAAGGATGAGACGGAGCTTTCGCTGGCTGATTTTTTGGAGCGAATCGCGCTGATTGCAGAAGTGGATAACCATAATGCAGATGAAAATGCTGTCGTGCTAATGACGATGCACAGTGCGAAGGGACTTGAATTTCCGGTTGTTTTTTTGCCGGGAATGGAAGACGGACTGTTTCCGGGCTGGCGTGCAATGGAAAAGCCGGAAGGCGTGGAGGAGGAGCGTAGACTTTGCTATGTAGGGATGACAAGGGCAAAGAGGCGGCTGTATCTTACTAGTGCAGCGACACGGACGCTTTATGGACGTACAGATTATACAAGGGAATCGCAGTTCCTGCGTGAAATTGATAAAAAACTGCTGGATGGAGATGCTATTTATGACGGAGGAAAATTCGGAGGCCGTGATTACGGAGAAAAGAGCAGTGGTTTCAGCACCATGCTTGACATAGAAAAGGAAACAGTACCGAAGCCGTTTGATAGTTTTAAGTATGCAAAGCGGGAGCTGCAGCAGCGTACTCGTCCCGGAGCTGTATCCTATGAAGCGGGAGAGCGGGTGATGCACAGCAAGTTTGGCAGCGGACTTGTTATTGAAGCAGATGATAGAACAGTCAGTGTGGCCTTTGATACAGTCGGAATCAAAAAACTGGCAAAAGATCTGGCACCGCTGAAAAAACTGTAACAGAAAAGAGACTAAACGACCCGTAGAAAAAAGAAGACGGAGAGAAAGAGACAATGGAAAACAGCAGGGAGAGAATGAAAGCGCTGGTCAGGCTCTTGAACGATGCGTCAAAAGCGTATTATCAGGAGAGCCGGGAAATTATGACGAATTTTGAATATGACAGATTGTATGATGAGCTTCTGACACTGGAAAAGCAGACCGGCATTGTGCTTGCCGGTAGTCCGACAGTCAATGTGGGATACGAAGTGCTCAGCAGCCTTCCAAAAGAGGCGCATGCTTCCCGTATGCTTTCTCTTGATAAGACAAAGGACCGCGAAGCTCTTGCTGCATGGCTCGGCTGCCAGACCGGCGTTCTGTCATGGAAACTCGACGGACTTACGATTGTGCTTACTTATGAAGGCGGAAGCCTTATCAAGGCAGTTACCCGCGGTAATGGAGAGATTGGTGAAGTGGTTACGCCCAATGTCAGGGTGTTTGATAATGTGCCAGTAAATATTTCCTATCAGGGGCATTTAGTACTGCGCGGTGAAGCCGTCATTCAATATTCCGACTTTGAAAAGATTAATGAAGAAATTAGTGATGCCGGTGCAAAATACAAAAATCCGCGCAATTTGTGCAGCGGCAGCGTGCGTCAGTTAAATACAAAGATTACAGCGGAAAGGCATGTGCACTTTTTCGCCTTTTCTCTTGTCAGTGCAGAAGGCGTAACCTTTGAAAATTCTCGCTTAAAACAGCTGCAGTGGCTCAGTGCACAGGGGTTTGAGGTAGTGGAGCATCTGGCAGTTACCGGGAGTATGAAAGACATACAGCCTTTAGCGGCAGAGGAGGAAGAAGCAGAAAATCAAAAAGAAACTGCAGAAACACAGGAAAAAGCTCTTTCGGGCAGAAGTGCAGTGCCGGTAGCAGAGGCAGTGGAGTATTTTGCCAAAAGGATTATGAAAAGCGATCTTCCCTCAGACGGACTTGTTTTAATGTATGATGATATCGAATACGGCCGCTCGCTCGGCAATACTTCAAAATTTCCGCGAGATGCCATTGCATTTAAATGGAAAGATGAAACAGCTGAAACAACGCTGCGCGAAATTGAATGGAGTGCGTCGAGAACGGGATTGATCAATCCCGTTGCTATTTTTGATCCGGTGGAGATTGAAGGAAGTACTGTTTCCCGAGCCTCAGTGCACAATGTGAGCATTGTAAAAGAGCTGAAGCTGGGACTCGGAGATACAATTTCAGTATATAAAGCGAATATGATTATTCCGCAGATTGCGGAAAATAAGACGAAAAGCGGTACACTTGCAATTCCGGAGCGGTGCCCGGTCTGCGGCGGACATACGGTAATCAGAAATGAAAATGATGTTGAAACACTCGTCTGCGTCAATCCGGATTGTCTGGCAAAGCAGATTAAATGGTTCACACTGTTTGTTTCGCGTGATGCTATGAACATTGAAGGCCTTTCAGAGGCGACGATTGAGAAGCTGATTGCAAGGAAGCTGATTGCAGAACCGGCCGACCTGTTTCATTTAGAAAGATATAAGAATGAGATTGTTGAGATGGAAGGTTTTGGAGAAAAATCCTTTGCCAATCTTATGGCTTCGACGGAAAGGGCAAGAAAAACGACGGCGGCGCGGCTACTTTACAGTCTGGGTATACCGGGAATTGGTGTAGCGAATGCACGGCTGATCAGCCGTGCCTGCAACGGAGATTTTCAGAAAATCAAGAATATTACAAGGGAAGAACTAACGGAAATAGATGGCATTGGAACTGTTATGGCAGAAAGCTATCGTGCTTTTTTTGATGATCCTGACTATTTGCGCATGGCGGAAGATATTTACGAGCAGGTAGAGATCATCAAAAGCGGTGAAGAGACTGCAAGTGAAGAAAATGCTGTATCTGGCAAGACCTTTGTAATAACAGGTGCTTTAAAGCGGTTTGAAAACCGCAGTCAGCTGAAAGAATTGATTCAGAATATGGGCGGCAAAGTGGCTGGATCAGTGTCAGGAAAAACAGACTACCTCATCAATAATGATATTGCGTCGAGCTCTGCAAAGAACAAAGAGGCTAAGAAGCTTGGGATACCGATTCTAACCGAAGAAGAGTTTTTGACAGAAATTCTCGGTCACCCGGCGCCGTAAAATATTGTAAAAAGAAGGCGTAGATATTCGGAGAATCAAAAGAAAAGATTTTAAAGGAAAATGAAAAGGTCAAAAGAACGGAAAGGAGCAGGTGAAAATGAATGGTAAAGTGCTGCCGATCGGTAAATTGGACAGCGAAGTGCTGAAGAAAATAGTTTTTGATAAAATCACCTATAAAAGGAGAGAAGTGCTAACGAGACCCGGGATTGGAGAAGATTGTGCGGTAATTGACTTTGACCGGTATGAGTGTGTTATTTCGACGGACCCTATTACGGCTGCTTCTGCTGATATCGGCCGTCTTGCCATACATATTTCATGCAACGATATTGCGTCAAACGGTGTGCAGCCGCTTGGCATCCTGCTGGCAGTAATGCTGCCTCCGGGAACAACAGAAGAGAATATTGCGCATATTATGAAAGATGCAGCGCGAGCAGCGGAGCTTGCGGGGGTGGAAATCATCGGTGGTCATACGGAAATTACACCAGCAGTTACAACGCCTGTTATCGTATCAACAGCGCTTGGAAGAGCAGTCAAGGGAAGCTCTGCCAGCGCAAAGAATATGACGCCGGGAGATCGTATTTATATGACAAAAACGGCGGGAATCGAAGGAAGCGGGATTATTGCCTGTGATTTTGCAGCGGAGCTTGCGGGCGTTCTCACGAAAGAGGAGATTGAAGAGGCGAAAGGATTGCTTGATTTTGTCAGTGTGGTTCCGGAGGGGTTGATTGGCGGTGAGGTTGGTACTTCGGGTATGCATGATATCACAGAAGGCGGCATACTTGGAGCAGTGTGGGAAATGTGCAGAGTGTCGGGCACCGGAGCGCGCATTTTTCCTGAAGCAGTGCCGATTCTTCCAGTAACTCAAAAGATATGCGGATATTACGGCATTGACTGTTTGCGGCTTATTTCAAGCGGCTGTATGCTGATGTCAGTACCGGCGGAAAATACAGCCTGTATGGAAAGCCGGATGAAAGAAGCGGGAATTCGTTTCACTTGTATCGGAGAGATTACACCGGAAGAAGAAGGAATCCGCACTGTCTGCAAGGATGGACGCAGTGAAGAGATTGCGCCGCCATCGGCAGACGAGCTTTATAAAGTTGTAAAACGATAAAAGAAAAGGAAAGAAAAATCGCGATGAAACGAATTCATTACGGATGGTATATTTGCTTTGCGGCAACGATGATGCTGTTTACCAGCATGGGAATGGGCTCCAATGGATTTTCTATTTTTATGCCGCTAATTATGGATGCGCACGACCTGACGAATGCGCAGACTTCTTCACTTGTCACAATCAGAAATTTAGTATCGTTCTGTTCGATGTTTCTGACGGGCATTTATTATGAAAAAGTTGGAACGAGAATTGGCACGACGCTGGCTGTGTTATCTGCAGCGGCTTCGTATCTTTGTTACAGTATCAGTACAACTTATTCGATGTTTTGTGTTGGAGCAGCAATTGCCGGACTTAGTTTCGGACTGGGAACAATGATTCCTGCGGCTATTTTAATCAATCAGTGGTTTGTCCGGCACCGCGCAATGGCGCTTGCAATTTGTGGTGCAGGCACTGGTGTAGCAATGATCATTCTGCCGCCGATTTCCACCTGGCTGGTAGAATTGATTGGCCTTTCCGGTGCTTTTCGGGTAGAAGGTATCTTTGTGATTGCAGTTGCAGTGCTAGTGTTTTTTATTGTACGAGGCACACCGGCTCAGTTGCAGATGAAGCCGCTTGGGGCAGAGGATGCGGAAGTGCCGGAGCGTGAGGAAGAAGTAGGACGGCAGAAAGAAAATGAACCGATGCTTCAGAAAAATATCTGGCTGCTTCTCATTTTTGCCAGCATGCTGACAGGTGCCGTAGCAAGTCCTGGCTTTGCGCATCTTTCCGTATTGTTTAGTACAGCCGGCTTTGATTCTATGTACATTGCAGCGATGATCAGCGGTATTGGAATTTTGCTGACAGCAGGGAAGCTGCTGTATGGTCATATGACGGACCGTATCGGAGGCTATCGGTCAAGCCTTATCTTTTGGCTGTTTGTTATAGCAGGTCATGTGCTTTGCTGTCTGGTGTATCTGCATAGTAACCTTATTAACATTCTCATCGCCGTCATTTTAGGCATTGGCTATGCGCTTACCAATCTTGGCACATCCGTATGGGCGGGCGATATGGTGTCCGGCGAACAATATTCCCGGTTGATTCGGCATCTTCAGATTGCTTCTTCCGGCGGTGCACTTTTGTTTTCCAATGTGCCGGGAATTTTAGCTGATTATTCGGGCAATTACATATCAACATATGTTATGTTTACTTCTTTTTCGATGATAGCGGCAATATCGATGGCAGTATCTTACAGGCTTAGGAAAATTACCTGAAAAAGCCTTCCGCAGAAGCATTAGACTTTCTATTGACGAAAGGGTGAAAAACAAATATAATGGTAGGGTACAAAATTGTCTTTTGATAGCTCCGCCGGCCCGGTTTGGGTCCCGCGCAATAGGACACCGTGAACCTTGTCAGGTCCGGAAGGAAGCAGCAATAAGCGGAGGCTCTTATGTGCCGCGGATCAACCTTTTCTGAAGGTCTGCGGAGCTATCAAAGGACAATTTTGTTTTCAGAAAACAGGAGATAAATATGTATCAGGCATTATACAGGGCTTACCGGCCGGAAATTTTTGAAGAGATGCTCGGCCAGAAGCATATTGTGAAAATATTAAAAAATCAGCTTACAACGGATACGATCAACCACGCTTATCTGTTCTGCGGAACGAGGGGAACCGGCAAGACGACAACAGCGCGGATTCTAGCAAAGGGACTAAACTGCCTTGCAGAGGGAGAAAAACCGTGCGGCAAGTGCGAAAATTGTCTTGCAATTCAGGAAGGCACCTTTATTGATGTGATTGAGATGGATGCCGCTTCTAATAATGGTGTTGAAAATATTAGGGAATTGCGGGAAAGCGTAAAGTATCCGCCTGCTGTGGGCAGAAAAAAAGTCTATATTATCGACGAAGTACATATGCTTTCAACCGGCGCATTTAACGCTCTTTTAAAGACATTGGAGGAGCCGCCGGAGAATGTAGTGTTCGTTCTTGCAACAACAGAGCCGCAGAAGCTGCCGGCAACGATTCTGTCGAGGTGTATGCGGCTGGATTTTCGCCGTGTACCGGAAAATACGCTAGTCAGCGGAATGCAGGCTATCTGTGAGGATCGCGGTGTTCGGACAAGCGAGGATGCACTGCATTTGATTGCGGCAAATGCCGATGGTTCGGTGCGAGACGCACTCAGCATTCTTGATCAGTGTCTGTCAGGGGGACAGATGAATATCAGCCGTGATGATGTGCTTGAATTTCTGGGAACTTCCGGAATAGAAGTGTTTCTTGAAATGACAGACCTTGTACAGTCAGGAAGAACATCAGAGGCAATTTTGCTGCTTTCAAAAGTTCTGGCGGATGGGAAGGATGTTCGTCAGTTTATGAGAGATTGGCTTTCGCATTACAGAGGACTGCTCATTTCAAAATTTGTTCAAAATCCACAGGATATTTTAAATATGTCTCTTGAGAATACAGAGCGCCTTGCGGTACAGGCGGAAAAGCTTGATCTTTCCGAAATTAGCTGTGTAATCGTAGAGCTTGCAAAAACTATGGCGGATGCTAAGTGGTCTCCTCAGCCGCGCGTACTTCTGGAGCTTTGTATCGTGAAGCTTTCGGAAAATGGTTTTGCAACGGCACTATTGACAAAACGCCAGGAGGGAGATGCGCAGGGGAAAAAAAGACAGCACAAGGCTATGGAAGCGGCCGACGGTAATAATATACAAACTGTGAAAGAGGAGAAAAAAGAAAAAAAGGCGGATCCGGTAATACCAGCTGATGAAGAAGCGGCAGTCAGTGTGGAAAAAACAGATTGCGGTGAGGAAAGAAATGCACTGCCGGAGGATTTTAGCCTTGAGGCTTTGTGGCATCGAATTTTTGAAGACGGAGAGAGCTTTAAGACTAGTTTTAATCTGATTAGAAGTGGTACTTCGTTAGAAGCGATAACAGAAAAAGAGTTTATAGTTTCTGCATCGAGCAGTCTCAAGCTGCGGTATTTAAAGGAAAATGCTGCAACACTGGAAGACTTGATGGAAAAGCATACAGGAGTGCGCCGCCGTTTGCGGTGTGCTGAACAGACAGATGAGGCGATAAAACAGGAAACAGATATTGATGCGATCCGGGCAATGGCGGAAGAAGCACTTGGCATCAAAGTTGAAATTGAATGACAGGCTTTAGAAAATCGGAAAAAAGACGATAAAAGGCGCAAGAGAGCGTGTATGAAAAACAGGAGGATTTCATGGGAAAAGGAATGAGAGCCGGCAAGAAGCCGAGCGCAACGAAAGGAATGGGAAGCATGCAAAAGCAAATGGCGCAGATGCAGGCGATGCAGAGAAAAATGGAAGAGCTTCAGGAGGAAATCAATGAAAAAGAGGTTACGGCGACCTCCGGCGGCGGAGCTGTTGCAGTAACAGTCAACGGGAAAAAGCAGATTGTTCGCATGGAAGTGAAAGAGGAAGTTGTTGATCCAGAGGATATTGAAATGCTGCAGGACCTCATTATTACTGCGGTGAACGAAGCGCTGCGGCAAATGGAGGAGATATCCAATGCTGAAATGGGGAAACTGACAGCAGGATTGGGATTGCCGGGTATGATAGGATGATAGAATGAGATATTATGCAAAACCACTTGGAAAGCTGATTGGTGAGCTTTCCAAATTGCCGGGCATTGGCGGCAAGACGGCGCAGCGGCTGGCTTTTCATATTCTGTCGCTTCCTGACAGTGAAGCGGAGGCTTTGGCAGAAGCGGTTGTAGAAGCCAAACATAATATGAAATACTGTTCTGTCTGCGGAAATCTTACGGATACGGATCCTTGCGCGCTCTGCGGGGACAGTACGCGCAGCAAAAATACAATCTGCGTTGTGGAAAGTCCAAGAGATGTATTTGCGATGGAGCGCATTAAAGAATATAAAGGTCTTTATCATGTACTGCACGGCGTGATTTCTCCGATGGATGGTATCGGCCCTGATGAAATTAATTTAAAATCGCTGATTCTGCGGCTTCAGTCTGACGCCGAAATTAGCGAAGTGATTCTTGCTACCAATCCGAATATTGAAGGAGAGGCAACGGCCATGTACATTGCGCGCCTTTTAAAACCGTCCGGAATTAAAGTGACCAGAATTGCACACGGAATTCCGGTTGGCGGCGATTTAGAATATGCTGATGAAATTACGCTGCTGAAAGCAATGGAAGGTCGCCGGGAACTCTAAAATTTTACATGAAGTTTTTTAGCAAGGTCAAGCAGATAGACATATTTTGCCCTTGCCGCGAGAATATTGTATGCGGCGTAATCAATTGCCGCCTCATCAGTCAGCTCATTAAAAAGTGATTCGGCCCGCGCAAGTTCGTAGCGGGCTTGATTAATGCTGTCAACTAAAATTTCATCTTCGCTTTTCTGTTTGTGTACGCCTCCGACGAGCCGCTGTACATTTTCATGTACATTGCTGATGACAGAAGCGACGCTCTGCGCCGCGTTTGAAAGATTGATTCTCATAACAGTCCTCCGAAGTAAGAAGGTTGATACTTCTATTTTATTCAAGGACAGCATATTTTATACTGTCGATATTGTTTTGCCAATCTCATTTTTTAAAAACAAAGAAAACTGAGACGCTGTGCAAAGAGGATAAAGGGAGGAGAAATACAAATATATGAGTACTGAAATTATGGTGTTTCTGGCTTATGGGGTCGGAATTTTTTTGATTTTCTTTTTTGGCAGGCTGCTTTTGCTTCCGGCGCGGCTGATTGGGCGACTGATTGTAAATAGTCTGCTGGGCGCAGGACTGATCGCCCTTGTCAATATTATCGGCAGTGCATTTGGAGTCGGGATTCCGCTCAATGTGCTGAATGCAGTTATTACAGGAGTGCTAGGCGTGCCGGGTGTTATTTTACTGCTTGTGCTTTTGAATTAAAGAGAATCGCCTGAAAAATCAAAAACATGTTTGTCGAAAAATGCAAAAATACGGATTTTGACAATAGTTATTCGTACTAAAACGCTTGTTTTTTAACAAGTTCTTTTGTATAATAGTAGCTGGATGCCTGGCATCCGGAAAAAGATTTTATAGGAGGATTAAATGAGCACTATTTTTTTTCTGATTATCTTTGCTTTTGTAGTGGCACTTGCTCTTTTGGTTCTCAAGACTGATGCAGTCAGAAATATTCTTGTGAAGATTTCGGCGGCTGTTATTGCAGCGGCTTCAATCTGGCTGGCTGTCGAATTTTTCAGAACAGGTGAAGATGCGGTGACTTTCGCAATGGAAGGCTCGCATGCAATCATCAGCAATGTTATGCTGGCGATTGAGGTGATTCTTGCGCTTGTTGTGATTTTTCTCGGCATTAAGCACAAGAAGTATCTGGCATCAGTGCTTGCAGCAATCCAGGCCCCTTGTACGGTTTGGTTTGAATTGACCAAAGGACACCACATCGAAGTGGTTGACAATCTGTATATTGACAGATTGTCAGTAATTATGATTCTTATTGTAGGAATTGTCGGAAGTCTGATTTGCGTGTATGCGCTTGGATACATGAAAGACTTCCAGCACCATCATGCCGGTGAGGCAGACAGAAGACCTTTGTTTTTCTTTTTGATGTTTGTCTTCCTCTCCGCGATGTTCGGTCTTGTCGTATCGAACAACCTTGTATGGATGTTCTTCTTCTGGGAGATAACAACGCTTTGTTCGTTCTTCCTTATCGGTTATACGAGAACGGAGGAGGCAGTGAGAAATTCTTTCCGTCAGTTGATTTTAAATCTGATTGGAGGAATCGCATTTCTCTGCGGAATCATTACACTCGGAACTTTCTACGGAACGCTTGAACTGACAACGCTGATTTCTTACGGTGTATCAGGATTGGGTGCATTTGTCGTAATTCCGACGATGTTCCTTGCCCTTGCAGGACTTACAAAGGCGGCACAAATGCCGTTCCATAGCTGGCTGCTGGGTGCGATGGTAGCGCCGACACCGACTTCTGCGCTTCTGCATTCTTCCACAATGGTTAAAGCAGGCGTATTTCTTATCCTCAAGCTGGCACCGGTACTTGGCTTTAATATGGCAGGTATCATGGTGATGCTTGTAGGCGGAATTACATTCCTGCTGGCATCTTTTGCGGCGATTTCACAGTCCAATGCAAAGAGAGTGCTTGCGTATTCTACGATTGCAAATCTGGGACTGATCGTTACCTGCGGTGGTATCGGAGCGGTAGGTGCAGTATGGGCAGGCATTATGCTTCTCATTTTCCATGCAATCACGAAGTCGCTTCTGTTCCTCTGCGTAGGTACAGCAGAGCATCAGATCGGCTCTAGAGATATCGAGGATATGGATGGTCTTTTCGGAAGACTTCCGCGTCTTGCAGCATTTATGATGATCGGTATTTCTGCGATGTTCCTGGCTCCGCTGGGAATGTTGATTTCCAAGTGGGCAGCAATGACGGCATTTATTGATTCCGGTAACTTTATTTTGGTGGCAATTATCTGCTTCGGCAGTGCGGCAACAGCATTTTACTGGACAAAGTGGCTCGGTAAGCTCTCTGCGATTATGGCTTCAAGAGAAAACATTGAAAGCGGTGTAAACAAGGAAGAAACTTTTGTACATGGATCTCTTGTACTGATGGCAATCGCTATCTGCCTTGTATTCCCGTTTGTTTCTAAGATTTTTGTAATTCCGTACATTGAAAATGTATGGGGCATCGGTAATCTTTCGGCAACATTATCATCTAATAATATGATTATTATGTGTGTAATGCTGGCTGTACTGCTGATTCTCATTCTTCTCTTCTACGGAAAGACGAGCAAAAAGATTGTTCCGATTTATATGGCGGGCGCCAACACTGGAGACAACCTTACATATATGGGTTCTATGCAGACAGAAATGACACAGTCGCTTAGAAACTGGTATATGGAAAAATACTTTGGTGAAAAGAAGATGAACATACTTGGACTTGCTTCGACGACGGCAATTATCTGTGTTGTGTTTGCGATGGCCACCGGTACAATCATTATGATGATTACTTCAATGGGAGGTGGATTCTAATGGTAAAAATGATAATCCTTGTGGTAGCATACCTGATCCTCGCTCCTGTAATCGGCGGACTTCTTGCAGGTATCGACAGAGTCCTTTCTGCAAGGCTTCAGGGAAGGCAGGGTCCTCCTGTGCTTCAGCCGTTTTATGATTTCTTTAAACTGCTGGAAAAGGAACCAATTACAGTAAATAATGTGCAGGATTTTTATGTAACTTGTTTTCTGCTTTTCGTTATTGTAACAGGCTGTTTCTTCTTTGCAGGACTTGATCTGCTTCTTGTGATTTTTACGCTGACACTGGCAAGCGTATTCTTGATTATAGCAGCTTTTTCCACCAATTCTGCATACCCGCAGCTCGGTGCTGAAAGAGAGCTTCTTCAGATGATGGCTTATGAGCCGATGGTGCTGATTACGGCAGTTGGTTTTTACATCTTCAGCGGAAGTTTTGCAGTTGCTGATATTGTAAGCGGAGACAAAATGGCTTTTCCGTATATGATTGGAATTTTCGCGGGCTTCGTATTTATCCTTACGATTAAATTCAGAAAGTCCCCGTTTGACCTTTCTATGTCACATCATGCGCATCAGGAACTTGTTGCTGGTTTGAAGACAGAGTTTTCAGGAAAGACACTGGCAATGATTGAGATTGCGCACTGGTATGAAAATGTGTTCCTGCTTGGTTTTATCTTCCTGTTCTTCGCGAACGGAACAATCGCAGGAACGATAATTGGTGCAGTTGTATGTCTTGTAACATATTTCTTTGAAACATTTATTGACAACAATTTTGCAAGAATGAAGTGGAATGTTGCGATTAACGCATCATGGCTGGTAGCAATTACGCTCGGCATGGTGAATATCGTAGTACTCTACTTTATGTAAGGAGGTGTAACGATGTCATATGTAACTAAATCTCCTTGGGTCATTCATTATGATGGCTCAAGTTGCAACGGATGCGATATCGAAGTACTGGCATGTCTTACACCGATGTATGATGTTGAAAGATTCGGCATTATCAATACGGGCAATCCGAAGCATGCTGATATATTTCTCGTAACCGGCTCGGTAAACGAGCAGAATAAAAGCGTTGTAAAGCAGATCTATGAGCAGATGCCTGAACCAAAGGTGGTTGTTGCAATCGGAATCTGCGCAAACAACGGCGGCATTTTTAGAGAATGCTATAATGTAATGGGTGGCGTTGACACAGTGATTCCGGTAGATGTCTATGTACCGGGCTGCGCGGCAAGACCGGAAGCGATTATTGACGGCGTAGTAAAAGGACTTGGCGTACTCGCTGAGAAGAGAGCTGCAATGGACGGAAAAACGGAAGCGCCGCAAACAGCGGGAAAGGAGGAGGCATAGCATGAGCGAAAAGAAATATTTGATTCAGAACTTTGAACAGGTAACGCCGGAGCAGCTTCTTCCGAGAATTAAGGAAATGAAAGCTGGCGGTTACAGACTTGGTCAGGCTTGTGCTGTAAAACAGGT
>CALXBT010000051.1 GCA_944386585.1 uncultured Clostridia bacterium
GTAATATCTATGTGATGTATTCCTTCGATCTCGACCATGTAGTTTATAATATAAAAGTAAATGTTCCTGCCGACCTCAAGCTGCAGAGCGTAACAGGTGAGTACTGGGGTGCGTTTATCTATGAAAACGAAATGCACGATCTCTTTGGCATCACCTTTGAAAATCTTGTGCTTGATTACGGCGGAAAATTCTTTAAGGTTTCCGAGCCAACACCTTGGAATCCGCAGAACTAAGAAAGGAAGGTAGAAATTATGGGTAAAAGAACTATTATTCCTTTCGGGCCTCAGCATCCGGTGCTTCCGGAGCCTATCCATCTTGATCTCGTGCTGGAGGATGAAGTAGTTGTGGATGTGATCCCTTCTATCGGCTATATTCACAGAGGTCTTGAGAAGCTTGTTGAAAAGAAAGAATATACCGAAATGGTATATGTTATCGAAAGAATATGCGGTATCTGCTCGTTTGGACATGGTTGGGGAGCTTCCTCTTCCATCGAAGGGGCGATGGGTATTGAGGTGCCTGAAAGGGCAGAGTACCTAAGAACGATCTGGCATGAGCTTTCCAGAATCCATTCACACCTTTTGTGGCTGGGACTTCTGGCAGACGGATTCGGTTTTGAATCTCTCTTCATGCATTGCTGGAGAATCAGAGAACATGTACTCGATTTGTTTGAAAAGACGACGGGCGGTAGAGTTATTTTCTCCGTATGTAAAGTCGGTGGTGTAAGAAAGGATGTTGATGCTGCAACGCTGAAAGAAATGGCAGACACATTAAACAGCCTTGTACCTGAGATTAAGAAGCTGACAGATGTATTTCTGGAGGATGCTTCTGTTAAAAATAGAACGGTCGGTGTCGGCGTGCTGAAGAAGGAAGATGCGATTGAGCTTGGTGCAGTAGGACCAGTTGCAAGAGGATCCGGTGTTTATCAGGATATCAGGATGACGGGACACGGTGTTTATGAGCAGCTCGGATTCGAGCCGCAGATTGAGGAGGCCGGCGACTGTTATGCAAGAATGAAGGTCAGAATCAGAGAAGTATTCCAGGCAATTGAGCTTATTACAAAAGCGGTAGAAATGATTCCGGAAGGGCCGATCGATGTTCCTGTAAAGGGTAATGTGGAAGGCGAATTTGTCATAAGACTTGAACAGCCGAGAGGAGAGGCCTATTATTATGCAAAGGGTGCTGGTACAAAATTCCTCGAGAGAATGCGTGTCAGAACGCCGACCAATCAGAATATTCCGTCACTCGTAAAAATGCTACAGGGCTGTGATCTTGCGGATGTACCAATTCTGGTACTCACAATCGACCCTTGCATCAGCTGTACAGAAAGGTAGGTGAGAGTTAAATGGCAACTTTTAAAATTGGTAAAGTTTTGGTAAGCAGTTTATTTAAAAAGCCTGCAACTCTCATGTATCCGGTAGTACCGAGAGAATGGCAGGAGCGAACAAGAGGCCATGTTGAAATTGATGTTGCATCCTGCATCACATGCGGAATCTGTCAGAGAAAATGTCCGACAAATGCGATTGCTGTGGACAGAAATGCAAGAACATGGGAGATTCAGAGAATGCAGTGTGTACAGTGCAGTTCCTGTGTGGATAACTGTCCGAAGAAGTGCTTGACTATGAAGCCTGAATATACGACGCCTTCTACAGAAAAGGTGATCGATACATTTCATATTCCGGAAGCACCGAAGCCTGCAGCCCCTGCCGGCGGTGAAAACGCGGCAAAGGAAGGAGAAGGCGGCGGACTTAAATGCGATACGGAAAGCTGTGTATTTTGTGGACTTTGTGCAAAAAATTGTCCTTGCAGTGCAATTACAGTAGATAGAGCAGAAAAGCAGTGGGTGGTGGACAAAGACGCATGCGTGCAGTGTGGACTGTGCGTGGAGAAATGTCCAAAGAAGTGCCTTGTAATTGAATAAAAATAGATGCTTATTAAAAAAAGCGCCGGAAATTTCCGGCGCTTTTGTGTATTATAAACAAAAAAATGGAAAAATGATTGTGGAGTAATCACATAAAAATCAGGGAATATCGTATTTACAATTATCAGAATTTATGATACAATCAAATATAAAATCTAATTTAGTTGAAAAGTTGGAGGAAAAACATGACAAAAAAGATTATGAAAACTATGGATGGAAATACAGCTGCTGCGTGGACATCATACGCGTTTACAGAAGTGGCAGGTATATTCCCAATTACCCCATCTTCTCCAATGGCAGAAGTCACCGACGAATGGTCGGCAAACGGCAGAAAAAATATTTTCGGACAGACTGTAAAAGTTGTTGAGATGGAATCGGAGGCAGGCGCTGCAGGTGCCGTTCATGGCTCGATTTCATCAGGCGCCCTTACTACTACATATACTGCATCACAGGGTCTGCTCTTGATGATACCAAATATGTACAAAATTGCAGGAGAGCTTCTCCCTTGCGTATTCCATGTAACGGCAAGATCGCTTGCCTATCATGCGCTCAGCATTTTCGGAGACCACTCCGATGTAATGGCTTGCCGTCAAACGGGATTTGCATTGCTCTGTTCTAATTCCGTGCAGGAGGTAATGGATCTTGCGGCAGTTGCACATCTTTCGACAATCAAGGGCAGAGTGCCGTTCATTCATTTCTTTGACGGATTCAGAACTTCGCATGAAATTCAGAAAGTAGAATGTACAGATTACGATGAACTTGCAAAACTTGTTGATTATGATGCACTTGCAAAGTTCAGGCAGGATGCGCTTAATCCGGAGCATCCTGTTATCAGAGGCACGGCGCAGAACCCGGATATTTATTTTCAGGGTAGAGAAGCGAGCAATAAATATTACAATGCTCTTCCTGAAATCGTAGAAGAATACATGGCGAAAGTCAGCGAGATGACAGGACGCGATTATAAGCTTTTTAATTATTATGGCGCACCGGATGCAGAAAGAATCATTGTTGCGATGGGTTCAATCTGCGAGGCAGCAGAAGAAGTGATCGACATGCTGACTGCAAAAGGAGAAAAGGTTGGTCTTGTGAAAATTCACCTGTACAGACCGTTTAAGGCAGATGCATTCCTAGCGGCTATTCCTGAAACGGCAAAGAAGATTGCCGTACTCGACAGGGTAAAAGAGGTAACTGCTTTTGGAGAGCCTGTTTATGTAGATACCTGCGCAGCTTTCTTTAAGGCAGGAAGACAGGCGAAGATTGTAGGCGGCCGCTATGGACTTGGCTCGAAAGATGTAACTCCGGCCCAGATTATTTCCGTATACGAAAATCTGAAGGCTGATGAGCCAAAGAATAATTTCGTTATCGGTATTGTGGATGATGTAACGAATAATTCATTGCCAGTGCTGCCGGAGATTGATGTAGCAGGAGAAGGAACGGTTTCCTGCAAATTCTGGGGACTTGGTGCTGACGGTACCGTTGGTGCAAACAAGAATTCTATTAAAATTATCGGTGATCACACGGATATGTATGCACAGGCATATTTCCATTATGACAGCAAAAAGTCGGGCGGTGTAACACAGTCGCATCTGCGGTTTGGAAAAAATCCGATCAGATCAACATATCTTGTAAAAACGGCAGATTTCATTGCTTGTCATAATCAAGCGTATATTAAACTCTATGATATTCTCGGTGATATCAAAGAGGGCGGTACTTTCCTTCTGAACTGCGAATGGGATAGTCTTGCGCAGCTTGAAGCAGAGCTCCCTGCTAGTGTAAAGCGTGCTCTCGTAGAAAGAAAAGTGAATTTCTATACGATTAACGCAACGAAAATCGCTGCAGATCTTGGTCTTGGGAATCGAACGAATTCAGTGCTGCAGTCGGCATTCTTTAAACTTGCCGATATTATTCCAATCGATGATGCAGTAAAATACATGAAGGATGCAATTTATAATTCCTATATTAAGAAGGGCGAAGCAATCGTTAATATGAATTATGCGGCGGTAGATGCAGGTCTTACAGGATTGAAGAAGATTGAGGTGCCTTCGTCATGGAAAGATGCGCAGGATCAGGAAAAGACAGAGAAAGAAGCGCCGGAATTTATTAAAAAGGTTGTATATCCAATGACTGCGCTGGAGGGTGATAATCTTCCGGTTAGTGCCTTTTCCGGCAGAGAGGACGGCCATTTTGAATCCGGTACGGCAGCTTATGAAAAGCGCGGTGTAGCAGCATCTGTTCCGAAATGGGATGCATCTAAGTGCATACAGTGTAATCAGTGCTCTTATGTATGTCCGCATGCAACGATTCGTCCGGTACTTCTGACAGAAGAAGAAGCAAAGAATGCGCCGGCAAACTTCGGGGCAGTAGAAGGCAAGGGACTGAATTCTTATAAATTTAAGATTCAAGTATCTCCGCTTGACTGTCTGGGCTGCGGAAGCTGCGTACAGGTATGTCCTGCAAAGGAAAAGGCGCTCAGCATGCAGCCGCTTGCAACACAGATGGATCAGGCAGAGAACTGGGAATATGCAATGAGCGTATCGCCAAAGGAAAATCCGCTTGACAAGTATACAGTAAAAGGAAGCCAGTTTGAGCAGCCTCTTCTTGAATTTTCTGGAGCTTGTGCGGGCTGCGGAGAAACGCCGTATATCAAGCTGATTACACAGCTCTTTGGAGATAGAATGTATGTAGCAAACGCAACTGGATGTTCTTCCATTTGGGGTGCGTCCGCTCCGTCTATGCCGTATACAAAGAATCATAAGGGACAGGGACCAGCATGGTGTAATTCCCTTTTTGAAGACAATGCTCAGTTTGGACTTGGTATGCTGGCGGGACAGAAACAAAGACGCCAGAGAATTGTAAATGCTGTAGAACAGCTTGTTGAAATGGATATCTGCAAGGCAGAGGGTCAGGCTTGGCTTGATACAAAGGAGCTTGGAGAAGAATCAAAGGCAACTTCTGAAGCACTTGTCAATGCACTTCAGAAAACAAATGTACCTTGTGATGAATCTGGCAAGCTTGTGTCAATTGTGCTGGAAGGCGCAGACCTGCTGGTAAAAAAATCGCAGTGGATCTTTGGCGGCGACGGCTGGGCATATGATATCGGTTATGGCGGACTTGACCATGCGCTTGCATCAGGTGAAGATATTAATGTATTTGTACTGGATACGGAAGTATACTCCAATACGGGCGGTCAGGCTTCCAAAGCAACGCCGACCGGTGCGGTAGCAAAGTTTGCTGCTTCCGGTATGAAGACGAAGAAAAAGGATCTTGGCCTCATGGCTACAACTTACGGTTACATTTATGTAGCGCAGGTTGCGATGGGCGCAAGTCAGGCACAGTTGCTAAAGGCAATTAAGGAAGCGGAAGCATATCCGGGACCGTCCCTCATTATCGCATATGCGCCTTGCATTAACCACGGTATCAAGGGCGGCATGGCAACAGCACAGGAAAGAATCAAGAAAGCAGTAGAATGCGGTTACTGGCATATGTGGAGATTCAATCCGCTTCTTAAAGAAGAAGGAAAGAATCCATTTATTCTCGATTCAAAAGAGCCGACAGGAAACTTTAGAGATTTCATTATGGATGAAGTTCGTTACTCTTCTCTTGTAAGAACTTTCCCGGAAACTGCAGAGCAGCTCTTTGAGAAGTGTGAGAAAGAAGCGAAGCAGCGATATGAGACTTACAAGCAGATGGCGGAGCAGTAGTGTTTTATATTTTTCATAGAAGGTAGTTTGCGCAATTGGGTGCAGAAGGAAAATAAAAATACAGCAGACGGGCTGGCAGAAATGCCAGCTCGTTTTTATTTTTTATAATAATATTCGAAAAATAAAGAAAAAATAAAAGATACGCGTTGACTGCTTCCAAGTTGTATACTAAAATAAAAGAAGTCATCATATATTGCCGTCAATGCAGAAAGGCACTTCATCCACAGCGCAATTATTTCTGTTATTGTTTTACTTAATGTATTTAAGTGCTGCATGCTGACACGGCAGAAGGAGAGAAAATTAAATGAAGGAGAAAAAGGGTTTTGATATACCCACCATTGTTGTAAGTATGGTGCTGCTTGGCACGATGCTTACAGTTACAATTCTAAAGCCGGTAGAAGCGACGGCGTTTCTAGTTGATGCAAAAAATGCAGCCTGCGATATTTTTGGGTCTTATTTTATGCTGATGGGCATTATTTGTTTAGGGGCATGCATGTGGTTTGCATTTTCTAAGTACGGAGAAATCAGAATGGGCAAGGAAAAGCCGGAATATTCGACTTTCAGTTGGGGTGCTATGACATTTTGCGCCGCAATGGGAAGCAGCGTCCTTTATTGGGCGGCAGTAGAATGGGCTTATTATATCCAGAGTCCACCGCTCAATATGGAGCCGTTTTCGCGTGAGACCATAGAGCATTTGCTTCCATACAACATGTTTCACTGGGGACTTGTTATGTGGGCAATCTATGCGATTGGAACAGCGGTTCTGGCATACCGGTATTATGTTAGAGGTAAGGCTGGCCTGACACTGCAGGACTGCTGTGAGGGAGTGCTTGGAGATAAAGCGTACGGGCCGCTCGGAACAATTATCAACATTATCTTTGTGCTTGCAATTTTAGGTGGATTGACTATCAGCTACGGGACAGGCATTCCAATGCTGGCAAACAATTTAGCAAATTTTACGGGAATTAATGAAGGTTTTCTGACGAATGTGCTTTTAACAGTAGCAATCACGATTTTCTTTTCTGTAAGTACATCAAGAGGTCTGCAAAAAGGAATGAAGGTTATTTCTGGCAGCACTTCATGGCTTTGCTTTATCATTTGCGGTCTTTTCCTGTTCTTAGGCCACACGCGTTTTGCGATTGAAAATACACTGCAGTCAACGGGAATTCTGATTGATAAGTTCCCGCTGATGCTCACAGGGCTTGATACAATCGGCGAGAGCGGTTTCCCGCAGGAATGGACAGTATTTTTCTGGGCGTGGAGTATTTGTCTTGCACCTTGGATGTGGGTATTCATCGCAAAGATTTCCAGAGGCCGTACCATGCGGGCACTTGTTTTAATGGTAATTGCAGCCGGTACAGGCGGTTCGCTTTTATTTTTTACTACAATCAGTAATTATGGAATTAAATCTTATTTGGAAGGCACGATTGACATTATATCGGCAATGGCAGATAAAGGTGTTAATCAAATTATTTCAGATCTGTGCCTCTCACTGCCGCTTGGTGTTGGAGTGTTGATCTTCTGGTTTGTTTCGGGCTTTCTGCTCCTTGCAACGACAATGGATTCTGCTTCTTATACACTTGCAGCTTCCACCAGCAAGGGACTTCTTGTGGGAGAGGATCCGAAAAAGAGCCTGCGTCTTCTTTGGGCTGTGCTTCTTTCAATCGCACCGTTTTCACTGCTTTATGCCGGACAGTTTATCGAAGGCGGAGTACCGCTGGGCGGTTTGCAGGCACTTCTGATTTTATGTGCACTTCCGATTTCTATTACGCTGATTATGACAATCATTTCCGGCGTAAAATGGGTAACGCAGGATTATGCACATTTGACAAGAGAACAAATCCGCAGTGAATTTGCTTTTGCAGAAGAAGCAGCAGGAAGTAAAAATCCGGCTACTGCGAATTAGCAAACGGAAAGGAAATAGTAAATAGTAAATTACAGAAACAATTGCTGACAATTACAGAAAGAGATAATAAGAGCAGACCGGCGCGTATTCGGAGCTGCTCTTGTTTTTATGGAAGAGTTTTTGTCTGAATAAAAATTTTTAAAAAAAATGAAAAAAGGGAGTTGACAAAGGAAAAAGTATTTGATAAGATAAACAAGCTGTCATCGGAGAGAAGCCGAAGGGGAAGAAAACAGTTGAAAAATGTTTTAAAAAACCTG
>CALXBT010000052.1 GCA_944386585.1 uncultured Clostridia bacterium
CCTCTTGGGATTCCCGTTGTTTCCGGGCTTGCTGCCGGCCACGAATTTCCGCAGCTTACACTGCCGCTCGGCAGTATGGTTTTCATGGACGCTCTCAATCCTTCTTCCGTCCGCCTCACCGCCATGCCATCCTCATAGCCCCCGCAGCTCCTCCAGCCGCGTACCTTCAACCAGCTATTATTCTATGTACATCATACTTTCTGCAATCATGAGTGCTGTCTGCCGGTCCGCCTGTGAAGAAAACCGAATTTCCAAAAGCGCATCCTCTGTCTTCCAGACAATAAAAATTATGCCGGATTCATTATCAAAAAGATAGACACCTTCATATTCTCCAACAGAAACTGCCTCTGCGCCTTCTATTATTTCTATCTTTTCTTTCTGATACTTGTCATAAGCAATACTGCCAAGTTTTAATTGCCGAATCCGGATTTCATTTGTAGTATTTTCAGAAAGAAACAGCATTATACTTTCATTTTCATTCTTTTCTGCTGTTTCCAAAAAATAACCCTCTGGCAAATATTGCGGATACCAAAATTCATCCCAGTCCTGAACAGCTTCAGAAAGAGTATCATTTTTCAGCATCAAAGAGCCCTTATCATCATCTCTAAAAATATCGAACAAGCGCATGCGAAAGGCTTCTGAAACACCTATCGTAATTACTGAAAAAGCAATTATTGATATTAAAAAAACAGCAACAATGTGCATTCTCTTTTTTTTTCTTCTGATTTTCTCTCTGTTTTTCCTTTCCCTATCAGCCTTTCTTGCCATCTCAAGCAACATTTCATCCTGTTCCTGCGGAATTTCTACATCTATTTTCTCATAAACAGCCACTTGTTCTGAAACTCTTCGTTAATAATATCAGCTGCTTTTTTCATAAGTTCTTCATTCTTCATGTCAGGCCTCCATACTGATCTTCTTTCTTCAATCTATTGATTTCATTTCTCAGTTTTCTAATAATCCGAAACTGTTTGATTCTGACTGCATCTTCAGAAATCTTCATTACCTCGCTGATTTCGCGTGCACTCATGCAATATGTAAATTTCAGCACAATAAGCTCTTTTTCATCCGGCCCCAAAGAGCTGCATGCCATTTGCAGATATTCCCGTATATCACGGTCGAAAATCTCACCTTCAAGCGAATTATATTGCCCGCTTTCTGAAAAAATCTCCGCCATCTTCGTATTTGCCATTCTCCTTTTTTCTTCCTCTTTAAAATAATCACTCACAGTATTTCGAACCATAATTCTCAGATAATTTTTCACCCATTTTCGATCCATCTGCATGAATTTTTCTCCTCTTTCAATCACTTTAATCCATACGACCGAAGCCAGGTCTTCTTTTGTAAAATTATCCTCTATGTAATCGCCCAGAAAGGCATATATCAGTTTTTTGTTGTCTTTGTATATTTCTTCGATCGTGCTGTATTCGTTTCTTTGTACATCCATGCTGCTTACCTTCTTTATTATTTCGATCTTCCATCTAGCCTTGTAATTATCGTAAGTTTCACTTTTAAAGCAACACCCCTTTTCTATGAAACCAGTTCATATGAAAAGGGGTGTTTCTTCGTAATGCTATTTTATATTTATTTAATATTCATATTAAATAGAATATACAAGCTTGCCGCCTATAATTGTCTTCTCTACGCTTGCCTTAGCCAAATCATTCTTATCCATTGTAAAGATATCATCTGAAAGTACTATGAGATCAGCAAATTTTCCTACTTCAATAGTGCCCTTTTCATTTTCTTCATAGTTCGCATAAGCCGCTCCCGTCGTAAACGCATGCACAGCCTGCTTTACCGTAATGCACTGGTCGCGATACCAACCTTCTTCAGGTCTATTATCCCAGTCCCGTCTATTTACTGCCCCTTCAATTCCGAACATTGGATTATAATCCTCTACCGGACTGTCAGAACCTGCCGCAACAACACATCCATTATCAAAAAATCTTTTCCAATTATAAGAAAGGGAAGCTCTGTGTTTACCGACTCTATCTTCTGCAATTTCAATATCAGATTTTACAAAGACAAGCTCGCAACCAGCTACCACATGAAGTCTTGCATATTCTTCAATAATGCCTTCTGTCGTAATCTGACAATGGTCAATTCCAAAGCGCAGGTCCTCTTGCGGATGCGCTTTTATAATCGGTTCATAGGCTTTTAACGCAAGATAAATGCCGAAATCTCCCATACCGTCACAGACGGTAATAAGTCCATGCTCATAGGCGTCTTTTACTTTTCTGCAAATTGCTTCTTGCGTTACAAGAGGACCGCCGTAAGTTGCAGGATCGTCCGAATATGGCTCAAGAAGCGCTGCTTCTCTGACGCCGAGTGAGCCGTCTGTAAGCAGCTTAAACTTTCCGATTTTAAAGAAATCCGATCCGTCTCCCGTTTTAAAGCCGTACTTATAAAATTCCTGCTGCTGCTCATCTTCCGGAAGATACAGCATGAGATTCACCCGAATCGGCAGTTCTCCCGCCTCATCAAGTTCCTTATACGCCTGAAGGATATCGTTAAAATCACCGGCTCTTGTCAATTCAAAATCATCCGTCTCGGCCGAAGTAATTCCGGCTTCTTTATACTTTTCGCAGGCAGCGATGATGGATTTTTTAATTTTTTCCACACCGAGCTTTGGAAGGCGGGAATATACCGCTTCTTTCGCCTCTCCTCTGAAAATACCGGTCGGCACGCCGTTTTCATCCGTCTCTACCATGCCCAGTGATACTTCCGGCAATTCTTCCATAAAGCCAAGTTCTGTCAGTGCTTTTGTATTCGTAATACAGATAAAACTGCACGATCTTCCGATAGAAATCATATGCTCTTTTGAAACTCTGTCAAGATCATGACGGTTTGGCATGCGCCTTTCCGGATAGTTTGTCTCATTCCAGCCTCTGCCCTCTACCCAAGTGCCTGCCGGAATGTTATTATCTTTAATATATCTTTTCAGGGTTTCAATAACATCTTCAATGCTCTTGCAATCGTCGAGATAAGCCATCGTCAGACTATATCCATAACTTAGAAGATGCATATGACTGTCATAAAAACCTGGCAGCACTGTTTTTCCCTCTGCGTCAATAATCGTATCTTCTTTCTTCGCCAGCCGCATAATTTCATCATTTGTACCGACAGCAGCGATTTTTCCGTTTTCCATCAGTACTGCCTCTGCTATTGTATCGCCTGCGTCAAGCGTATAGCATCTGCCATTTTTCAAAATCGTTCTCATTTCTTCTATCCTTTCTTTCTCAGTTTTACTGGTTTGAAATCAAGCTTTCTTTCCGAGCTAAGCAACTACCGTTTCAAGAGCCAGCCTCATCATGTCTATAAAAGTCGTCTCTCTTTCCTGATTGGTTGTTTCCTCATTCGTAATAAAATGATTTGATATTGTTAAAATCGTAAGTGCGTCCCGCCTTAAATAAGCCGCATTCATATAAAGTGCCGCTGCTTCCATCTCTACTGCCAAAGTCCCCATCTTTTTCCATTTCTGCCACCAGCCGTTTGGCAGTTCATAAAAAACATCTCCTGATAAAATATTGCCGGCTTGATAGGAAAGTCCTAACTTGGCCGCTGCCTGGTCAGCAGCCAGCAGCAGCTTAAGACTTGCGGCTGGTGCATAAGTACCTGGAAGGTCAAAAGTATGCACATAATTTGAATCTGTCGAAGCTGAAACGCCAATTACAATATCGCGAACCTTAATATCCTCATGAAAAGATCCTGCTGTACCAACCCTGATCAGTCTCTGCACACCGTAACTTTCCATCAGCTCCCATGAATAAATTCCCATCGACGGCATTCCCATACCCGTACCCTGTACTGACACTGGAACTCCTTTATAACGTCCTGTAAATCCCAGCGTGCCCCGCACTTCATTATAGAGTTTTGGCTCTTCAAGAAAATTTTCCGCAATATACTTTGCCCGCAGCGGGTCTCCCGGAAGAAGAACGCTTTCGGCAATGGCGCCTTTGTCGGCATCAAGCGCACCGATGTGATTACTCATAATTTACCTCCCAGAATTATATCCATAATTTTTTGTTTTTTCAGTAAAATATGATGTAATTGTAACATAAAATTTGTGCCATTACCACATTTTTCTTCTTTATATTTTCTATTTTAAGACACAAAAACGGCGGTTTTTTTAAACCGCCGAAATTTCATTTCTTTAATATTCTCTAAAAATTTTCTGCCTTCACCTGGAAATATGCCTGCGGATGCGCACATACCGGACAAACGCCAGGTGCTTCCTTTCCAACTACCTGATGGCCGCAGTTTGCACACTGCCATACAACTTCGCCTTCCTTTGCAAAGACCTTGCCGTTCTTAATATTATCGGCAAGCTTTCTATATCTTTCTTCATGCTCCTTTTCGACTGCCGCAACGCCTTCCATCTGGAACGCAATTTCCGGAAAGCCTTCTTCTCTTGCTACCTTTGCCATTTCCTTATACATATCTGTCCATTCGTAATTTTCGCCTTCAGCTGCATCAAGAAGATTTTCCATTGTATTTCCGATTCCATGCGCCAGCTTAAACCAAAGCTTTGCATGCTCCTTCTCATTGGCAGCAGTTTCTTCAAAGATATTGGCAATCTGGACATACCCTTCCTTCTTGGCCTGTGAAGCATAGTATGTATACTTATTTCTTGCCTGTGATTCACCCGCAAATGCAATCATCAAATTTTCAAGCGTCTTTGTTCCTTTTAAATCTTTCATTTTCCACCTCTTCTACAAATCTTTAACCTCTTCTTTGCATTTCCTGCACGCCGGACAAACACCTTTAAATATCACATCGACCGACTCGATTTCAAACCCATGTGAATCGCTGACGCATCCTTCAAGAATTTTGGAAAGCATCTCTTCCACCTCGACATCGAAAACCTTTCCGCAGTATCTGCAAATTCCATGATAATGCTTTTCAGCAACAATATCAAAATGATCGGCACCCTCAGTACTGCTGATCCGAAGAAGGCTTCCGTTTTCTGCAAGAACATTTAAATTTCTGTAAACCGTTGCTTTGCTGATATTCGGATATGCCGACAAAATTTCTTCATATACCTCTTCGGCAGTAGGATGCATTAATTTTGCAGTTGTAGCAAAAACCAAATTACGCTGAACAGTATTTCTGCAATTTTTCTTCTTTTCCATCATTGTTGCTTCTTTATCAATAATAATTATCTATTGATATTATATACTAATAATAAAATAAATCAACCCCTTTTTTTAAATTTTTTAATGTCTTTGGAAATATTTCATTATAAAGTTGCGCGTAACATAAAATCATGTTATACTATGAAAGTCGCTATTAAATTAATTAAATACGATTATTTTATACGGAGAAGTATCGAAGTGGTCATAACGAGCTGCACTCGAAAACGAGTGACCTTTTTGGAAGTACCTCTCCGATAATCCTTGATTTTTC
>CALXBT010000053.1 GCA_944386585.1 uncultured Clostridia bacterium
GCCAATTGGAAGGACCGCTCTACAGCAGTACTTTTCGGAGACGGAGCCGGAGCGGCGGTGCTTGGAAAAGGAAACGGGCTTAAAGCTGTGCGGCTGACGACAAAGGGAGATTATTCGCCGCTTTATGCGAGATCACAGAAAGGAAACTGTCCGTTTAGGGAGCCGGATAAAGAAATACCGGAGCTGCCGGCAGATGGTTTTGCGGGCAATACTTATCTTCATATGGAAGGACAGAAGGTATTTCAGTTTGCAGTATCAGCGATGTGCAGCGATTTAAAATATATCGTGGAGAAAGCAGGCCTTACATTTGAGGATATTGATTATGTATTGCCGCATCAGGCAAATCAGCGGATTATCGATTATGCAATCAGCAAGCTTCCGATTCCAAAGGAAAAATATCTTGGGAATATTACCCACAGAGGAAATACTTCAGCGGCCGCAATTCCGACAATGCTGGATGAATTTAGCCGCAGAGGACAGTTTAAAAAGGGAGATATTCTGGCTTTTGCTTCATTTGGAGCAGGTTTTGTGTCAGCAGCAGCAATTCTTGAATGGGATAAAGAATAATTTGGAAGCGGCACGGAAATAACAAATTCGGATTCAGAATCCCGCGCACACTTCCGGTTTCGGCGGCCTGCACGGGCTGAACATAAATTTTTTTAATCTGCCGGAAAAACCGGCATTGCACATGGAGGGAAATACAATGACAACATTTGAAAGAGTAGTGAAAGTTTTAGCAGAGGCAAAAGACTGCGACAAAGAAGCAGTAAAGATGGAAAGCACATGGGCAGAGCTTGAACTTGATTCGCTTGATACCGTAGAACTTGTGATGAATCTGGAGGATGAATTCGGCATTCAGCTTGAAATGAACGAAAACCTCAAGACAGTAGGAGATGTTGTAGAAGCGATTGAGGCTGCACTTTAATCAGAAGTCTGAAAGGATTTTCCTGCAGGCTTTCACGGAAAATAAAGAACGAATCAAAAAAGAGAAGGCAGAAGCCGCTCTGTGAAAAGCAGCGTCATGAAGTGCTGATCTATCGGAAGTGAAAGAGAAGTGCTGCAGCAGACGCTGCTTAAAAATACAGGGCGCATCGGCTATGAAAGCTGAGAAGCGCAGGGAAAAGAAAGGAAAATGAACGATGATTAAAACACCGATTTGTGATCTGATAGGAATTAAATACCCTATTTTTCAGGGAGGAATGGCATGGATCGCCGACGCAGAGCTTGCGGCTGCTGTATCAAACGCCGGAGGGCTTGGCATTATTTCTGCTATGAATGCAGACGGGGAATGGCTGAGAAAGGAAATCCGCAAAGCTGCTGCGCTGACGGAAAAACCTTTCGGTGTAAATATTATGCTGATGAGCCCTCATGTAGAGGAGGTTGCTAAGATCGTAGCGGAGGAAAAGGTGTCAGTTGTTACTACAGGTGCCGGAAATCCTTCTAAATACATGGAAGCGTGGAATGAAGCAGGGATTAAGGTCATTCCTGTTGTAGCATCAACGGGCGTTGCTAAGCTGGTAACGAGAAATGGAGCGGCGGCTGTTATTGCAGAAGGCGGAGAGTCCGGCGGTCATGTTGGTGAAATTACGACGATGGTACTTGTGCCGCAGGTATGCGATGTAGTTGATGTACCAGTGATTGCGGCAGGCGGTATTGGAGACGGCAGAGGCGTTGCAGCAGCATTTATGCTTGGTGCGTGCGGCGTCCAGCTTGGAACGCGGTTTCTCGTGGCGGAAGAATGCAATGTCTGCGAAGTCTATAAAAACAAGATTCTTAAGGCAAAGGATATTGACACAATGACAACGGGAAAGCGGCTCGGGCATCCGGTGCGTGCGCTTAAGACGCCGTTTGCCAGAGAATTTTTAAAACTGGAGTATGACAGCAGTGTAACAAATGAGGAATTAGAGGCATTTGGAGCCGGATCGCTCAGAGCAGCTGCCGTGCTTGGAGATGAAAAGAAAGGCAGCTTTATGTCCGGCCAGATAGCAGGCCTTATAAAGAAAAGACAGCCGGCAAAGGAAATGCTCGAAGAGATCTTTGCAGAGGCAGAACAGGTGCTCGGGACAGCCGGCCGCTATGTTATAAAATAGGAGGAAGTGAAAATGGGAAAAACGGCCTTTGTATTTTCCGGGCAGGGCGCACAGTATCCCGGCATGGGAAAAGAAATCTATGATGTTTCAGCGGCAGCACGCCGAGTTTTTGAGCTCAGTGAACGCTTGAGACCGGGAACAATAGAGCAGTGTTTCAGCGGCACCAAAGAGGAACTGGCGCTAACGGTAAATACGCAGCCGTGCCTTTATACTGTGGATTTGGCGATTGCAGAGGCTGTCAAAGAAATAGGGATTATTCCAGACGCCGCAGCGGGCTTCTCTCTCGGAGAGGTAGCGGCATTGACATTTTCCGGGTTTTTCGGTAGAGAGGAGGGGTTTTCCTTTGTACAGACACGCGGAATTCTTATGAACGAGGCGGCGCAGAAGAATCCGGGCATGATGGCAGCGGTGATGCGGATGGCCCCAGCACAGGTAGAGGAGATGGCGGCAGGCTGCGGCGTCTTTGCAGTAAATTACAATAGCCCGCAGCAGACGGTTGTAGCTGGCTCTAAAGAAGCAATGACGGAGTTCATAAAACAGGTAAAAGAGGCAAGAGGAGTAGCGGTGCCTCTTGCGGTAAGTGGAGCATTTCACAGTCCGCTGATGAATGAGGCATCAGAAAAACTGGCAGAGGTACTGAAAGGAATAGACTGCGGAAAGACATGGTGCCCTGTTTATGCGAATGTAACGGCGGAGCCTTATCCGGACAGCAGTGATGCAAAGGCACTGACAGCAGCACAGGTGAAATCTCCGGTGCGCTGGCAGAGCACGATAGAAAATATGACAGCGGCCGGTTTCGATACCTTTATTGAGGTAGGCGCAGGAAATACACTTACCTCGCTGATAAAGAAAATTGCGCCTGAAGTAACGGCGATTAGTATAGAAAAAGCAGAAGATTTAAAAAAGGAAGAATTGAATGATGTTAAAAAATAAGACGGCTCTCATTACAGGAGGGTCTAGAGGAATCGGCAAAGCGATTGCTGTAGCAATGGCACAGCAGGGGGCTGATATTGCAGTTGTGTATAGCGGAAACGAAAAAGCCGCGCAGGAAACGATAGATGAGCTTTGCACGCTTGGTGTAAGGGCAGAGAGCTATCGCTGCAATGTAGCTGATTTTGAGGAAGTGGCGGAGACGGTGAAGAAAATTGTTTCGCACTTTGGAACGATTGATATTTTAGTAAATAATGCGGGAATTACGCGGGATAATTTGATTCTGATGATGAAAAAGCAAGATTTTGACGAGGTAATCGACACAAATTTAAAGGGAGCTTTTTATATGACAAATCAGGTCAGCGGTGTAATGCTACGCAAAAAGAAAGGACGCATTATCAATATTACTTCTGTATCCGGCATGATGGGAAATGCGGGACAGGCAAATTATGCAGCATCAAAAGCCGGAGTGATTGGTCTGACGAAGACAACAGCAAAAGAACTGGCTTCGCGGGGAATCACCTGTAATGCAATCGCTCCGGGATTTGTGGAGACGGACATGGCTAAAAAACTTGGGGAAGAGAAGCTGGCAGAGGCAAAAAAGGTGATTCCGCTCGGCAGACTCGGACAGCCGGAGGATATTGCAAACGCAGCGGTATTCTTAGCGGCAGACAGCGCATCCTATATTACAGGCGTTGTTCTCAAAGTAGACGGCGGATTATATATTTAGGAGTATGCAGAAAAGCGCACTTGTCGGCGCGTCAGGAGGAAAATCAATATGTTTGACTGGAACGGAAAGGGGCTTTCTGTCGGAAGTTTAAAATTGCCGTCTCCCATTGTACAGGGTGGAATGGGAATCGGAATCTCTGGCAGCAGGCTTGCCAGCGCAGTTGCAAACGAGGGCGGAATTGGCGTCATTTCTGCGGTGGGACTCGGGTTTATGGGGAGAAGCGTAAAAGACGAGAATCTGAGAAAACTGGCGCAGAAAACAGGAGAAACCTTAAATATCACGATGCTTCGGCAGGAAATCAGAAGAGCAAGGGAACTTACAAAAGGTGTGCTGGGCGTGAATATCATGGTTGCGATTTCGGAATTTGCGGAAACTGCCAAAGCTGCTGCGGCAGAAGGAATTGATATTATTTTTGCAGGCGCAGGTCTTCCGCTTTCTCTGCCTGAGTGTTTGAAAAAAGGCAGTAGAACGAAGCTGATTCCGATTGTTTCATCGGTGAAGGCGGCGAAACTGATTGCCCGTCGATGGATGAATATGTATCAGTATGTACCGGACGGCTTTGTGCTGGAGGGCCCGAAGGCCGGAGGCCATTTAGGCTTTACAAGAAAGCAGATTGAGGACCCTTCGTATCAGCTGGAGGAATTGCTTCCACCGCTTGCAGAGGAAGCAGAAAGACTCGGCAGGGAGAAGGGAAAAAAGGTACCGGTAATTGCCGGAGGAGGCATTTATACGGGCGGCGATATTTCCAAGATGCTGGCACTTGGCGCGAGCGGCGTACAGATGGCAACGCGCTTTGTCGCAACAGAAGAATGTGACGCAGATCAGGCTTTCAAGCAGGCGTATGTTGACTGTACAAAGGAAGATATCGCGATTATTGAAAGCCCTGTGGGACTGCCGGGCCGAGCGCTGATGAATTCTTTTTTAGAAGAAGCAAAGGCAGGACAAAGGCACCCTAAAGTCTGCACGAGACACTGTATCACAACCTGCCGCAAAACAGCAGCGCCGTACTGCATTTCCTCCGCACTGATCAATGCGTTTTATGGAAGAATGGAACACGGTTTTGCCTTTATCGGAGCAAACGGATATAGGGTTGATAAAATTATGACGGTGCATGAGTTATTTGAAGAACTGGCAGAGGACTTTTGCCGAACAGAAGGAGGAACAAGCAGATGAAAAGAGTAGTAATAACGGGGCTTGGAGCAATTACGCCTGTGGGCAATGATGTCAGTTCCTTCTGGAACAGCCTGACATCGGGAAAATGCGGGATTGGGCCGATTACTAAATTTGATACAGAAGATTATAAAGTAAAGATTGCGGCAGAGGTGAAAGACTTTGATCCGCTGAAATATATGGAAAAGAGCGAAACACGAAGACAAGATGTGTTTGCGCAGTATGCATTTGCGGCAGCGGCACAGGCAATGCAGGACAGCGGGCTTTCTACCGGAGGTGGCGTGGCTCAGTGCCGGATGGATGCGCCGGAAGCAAATATTGCACCGGAGCGGCTGGGGGTTTATATTGGCTCTGGTACAGGCGGTATGGGAACCTTTATGGCAGAAGCGCAGAAGATTTTAGAAAACGGACCTCGCAAGGTTTCACCCTTTTTTGTTCCTATGATGATTGGAAATATGGCAACGGGAAATGTTGCAATTCAGTTTGGCGCACAAGGGCCAACCCTGCCGGTAGTAACGGCTTGTGCGACTTCAACAAATGCAATTGGAGAAGCATTTCGTGCAGTAAAACATGGTTATGCAGATGCAGTAATTGCAGGGGGTGCGGAAGCAACAGTACTTCCTCTGGCAATGGCAGGCTTTACAAACTGTATGGCGCTGACTCTGCGGAATGAACCGCAGGCGGCTTCGATCCCGTTTGATAAGAGAAGAGACGGGTTTGTGCTGGGCGAGGGTGCAGCTGTTGTGATTTTAGAAGAATATGAACATGCAAAAGCACGCGGAGCTAAGATGTACGGAGAAATCATCGGCTATGGCAATACCTGCGATGCCTATCATATGACAGCACCTCATCCAGAGGGCCTTTGCGCAGCGAGAGCTATTTCAGAAGCGCTTTTAGAGGCTGGCATCAGTACCGGCATAGACGGCCAGAAAGCGGTGCTGATAAAGGAAGCGGACGGTGATGTAATTCCGGCTGGAGCAGTATATTTTAACGCACATGGAACAAGTACACCGCTTAATGATAAAACAGAAACGAAAGCGATTAAGACAGCATTAGGAGAAGAAATCGCAAAAAAAATCCATGTTAGTTCTACGAAGTCCATGACAGGCCATATGCTGGGGGCAGCCGGAGCGATAGAAGCGATTGCAACTGTTTTGGCGCTGCAGGATGGCATTGTACCACCGACGATTGGATATCAGGAGCCTGATCCGGAATGTGACCTTGACATTACGCCTAATATCAGCGTAAAAGCTGATTTAGAGCTTGGAATTTCAAGTTCACTGGGGTTTGGAGGTCATAACGGATGTTTGGTCTTTCAAAGGCTTTCGCAAAAAAAATAGAACAAAATAGGGGAGAGAATTTCAATGAAGATAGAAGAAATAAAAGAATTAGCAGCAATGCTGGAAAATTCTTCGCTCAATTTTATTGAGATTAAAGAAGGTGAATTTCAGATCTTGATGGGAAAATCGGAGTATGTAAGACCGGGCGTATTTTTTACACCGGAGGAAGCAGCAGCTTTTGCAGCGGCTCGTGAACTGACGGTTTCCAGCACCGGAGTTGGAAATCCGAAAGAAGCGCAAGGGGTGAAGACTCCTTTGGCCTCCGATTTAAATACGCAGAATAATGCACAGGATTTAGAAGTAGGAACGCCTGTAAAATCGCCGATGGTCGGAGTGTTTTATGAAGCGGCAGCGCCGGGCGAGCCAGCGTTTGTTACTGTCGGGCAGTCTGTTCAGCGGGGAGATGTGCTCTGTATCATCGAGGCAATGAAGCTGATGAATGAGATCACTGCTGAACGGGATGGTGTGATTACGAAGGTCTGTGCGGAAAACGGACAGATCGTTGAATATGGACAGCCGCTCTTTTATATCCAGTAGCGGTATAGATGGAGAGAAAGGGCGGTCTCTTTACTAAAAAGGGAGGCAGAGTTTCAGAGATGAACAGAGAAGAATTAAAGAAAATTTTGCCGCACCGGGAGCCGATGCTTTTGGTAGACGAGGCATATGTGACAGAGGACGGCAAGGCGGAGGGAAAATATACTGTCCGCGGAGATGAATTCTTTTTGCAGGGACATTTTCCGGAGAATCCGGTAGTACCGGGCGTTATTTTGTGTGAGATTATGGCACAGTGCTGCTGCGTGCTTCTGCAGGAACGCATGAAAGCAGCGTCATCGCATGTTTCTAGCGAGAATGTTTTCGATACTGGTAGAGCACCACTGGAAAAAGAGAGTGAGGCGAAAAGCATAACGCCGTATTATACGGGTCTGGAACATGTAAAATTCAGAAACCCGGTAAAACCAGGCGATACTTTGATGATTCAGTGCGAGATTGAACGAGTAAAGGAGCCGTTTTATTTTGCAAAGGGCCAGGCAACAGTAAACGGAAAACGCTGCGTCAGCGCTAATTTTTCTTTTGCGCTGATTCAGGAATAGGAGAGAGGTATGTTTTCAAAAATATTGATTGCAAACCGCGGAGAGGTGGCAGTGCGTATTATCCGAGCCTGTAAAGAAATGGGCATCAGTACGGTGGCAGTATTTTCCGAAGCTGACCGTGAATCTCTTCATGTCAGTCTTGCTGATGAAAGCATCTGTATTGGCCCGGCACAGGCAAAGGACAGCTATCTGAATATGACGGCGATTCTGTCGGCTGCTGAGGTTACGGGCGCTCAGGCAATCCATCCGGGATATGGACTGTTGTCGGAAAACGCCAGATTCGCAAAGCTGTGCAGAGAAAGCAATATTATTTTTATCGGACCGCCGCCGGAAATCATTTCTTGCATGGGCGATAAAAACGAAGCGCGTCAAAGTATGATAAAGGCAGGTGTGCCGGTGATTCCTGGATCTGGGGTACTTTCTGACAGTACGGAGGCTAAAAAGGAAGCAGAGCGCATCGGATATCCACTTTTGATTAAGGCGCGTTCAGGCGGCGGCGGACGCGGAATTCGTCTGGTAGAATCGAGTATGCAGCTGGAAAATGCGTTTCAGATGGCGGCGGCGGAGGCAAAAGCTGCTTTCGGAGACGATGGTTTATATATGGAGAAATATTTAAATCCAACGAAACATATTGAGCTTCAAATTCTCTGCGATAAGCACGGAAATGTTGTTTGTCTTGGTGAGCGTGAATGCTCTGTGCAGCGCAAAAATCAAAAATTGCTGGAGGAATGCCCTTCTCCGTCGATTTCTCAGGCCCTGCGGGAAAAGATGATAGCGGCAGCAACAGCGGCTGCAAAAGCTGTTTCTTATGAAAATATCGGAACGCTGGAATTTTTAGTAGATCGTGATGAAAATTTTTATTTTATGGAAATGAATACACGGTTGCAGGTAGAGCATACAGTAACGGAGATGGTAAGCGGCATAGACCTTGTGAAATGGCAGATTCGGATTGCAGCGGGAGCTGCGCTTGATTTCACGCAGCAGGATGTAGTCGTGCGGGGCAAAGCTATTGAATGCAGGATCAATGCAGAGGATCCGGCAAATCATTACCGTCCGGGTGCAGGAACAATAAAAATGCTTCATACGCCGGGCGGGCCTTGGGTTCGGTTTGATACTTTTGTATATCAGGATTACACGATACCGCCGTTTTACGATTCTATGATCGGGAAACTGATTGTTAAGGCGAGTTCGAGGCAGGAAGCAATCCGTAAGATGAAAGCTTCGCTTTGCGAACTCGTCATTGAAGGAATTCCGACGAACAGTGAACTGCAGCTGGAAATTCTTTCTGACCCGCGTTTTGAAAAAGGCGATTACTATACGGATTTTATGGATCAATTGCTGGAAAAACAGGGGCCTGATGAGAAAAAATAGCGGAAAAAGGAAGATTTGTTCCAGGATAGATAGTGCAGCTGTCTGAGAAGAACAGCACCGCAGCTGGAAAGATGAAATAGAAGCAGGAATGAGGTAGAGAAAATGGCATATCAGGGATTATTTCGAAAACCGAAAAATGCGCTGGAAGTCTGGGATGGAGAAGTGTCGGCCGGCGGACCTCGTATTGCGGACGACACTTATGTTCAGTGCCCGGGCTGTAAGAAGATGCTTCATAGAGAGGAGACGGCAGATAATTTGGATGTCTGTCCGGAGTGCGGCTATTATTTTAAAATGACGGTACGCCGCCGTATAGCGATGATTGCTGATGAAGGAACTTTTATAGAGATGTTTACGGAAATCGGAGCAGAAGTGCGCAATCCGATTCAATTTCCGGGATATGAGGAAAAACTTTTCAGCGCTGCTGAAAAGAGCGGCGAAAGTGAAGGAGTTCTGTGCGGAAGAGCACAGGTTGGAGGTCTTGATACTTGTCTGTTTGTGATGAATGCGGATTTTATGATAGGCAGCATGGGTACAGTCGTCGGTGAACGCCTGACGCGCCTTTTTGAATATGCACTTGCTGAAAGATTACCGGTGATTGGATATGCTGTCAGCGGCGGCGCTAGGATGCAGGAGGGGATTTTGTCTCTG
>CALXBT010000054.1 GCA_944386585.1 uncultured Clostridia bacterium
ACCAAGCACCAATCGGTACGCGTCAGCACAGAGATCTCCCAAATTCGTTTCCTGACTCCTCACTGCTCTTTGACCGTCCGCACCGTTAATCGTGAGCGCTATGTCAGATTTTGCTACCACCTGATTCAAGAGCGACGAAAATCCCTCTTTTATCGTGTTAATATAGGTCTCTGTTTCCGAATCCTTCTTTTCATAATCCGTTATCAAACTTGCCGTAATCACGCCTTTATCAATTGTTAACTCACCAACAGCAGAAAACTTTGTTCCTGTTGAAGTAAGAAGCACATCGTCTCCTCCTTTATCCTTCACCGTTTCCCCTGCAATCGTGCTGTGCGAATGTGCATCGATAAAAGCGTCAAGCCCTTCTGTATTGGCAATTACTTCCTTTGAAGTCCAAGGAGAGCTCTGCTCGTCAGTACCAAGATGACCGACTGCAATAACATAATCAGCGTCTTCCTTTTCCGTTACTTCATCGATTGTCTCCTGCACCTGATCATACAGTCTCTTTCCGGTCGTATCATTAAAGAAATCATAAATATAATTCCCTTTTTCATCCTGAAAATAAGCCGGCGTCGATTTTACAAACGATTCCGGAGTATCAATCCCAATATATGCAATCTTTATATCTCCGTAGGTTTCAACCGCATATGGTGCAAATACCAGCTCACCGGATTTCAAGTCAAGAAAATTGCAGCAGAGATACTCATAATCCGCTTTTTCTGCCAATGCCATGAAGTTGTCCATCCCATAATCAAATTCATGATTTCCCGGAACCGCATAATCATAACCTACAAAATTCATAATATCTACAATGTAAGATCCGTTTGACAGCGTACCAATTGCCTCTCCCTGAATCGCATCCCCCGCATCGATCAGAGTAACATAATCTGTCTCCTTCATCTTTTCAGCCTTGTATGCCGCAAGCTTTGCATAGCCGATTTCCCCGTCAATCCCGCAGTGTACATCGTTTGTATAAAGCACAATGATTTTCTCCTCTGCCGCACTGCTTCCGGCGCTTGCCCCCGCCGCAAAGCATACTGTCATACTGCCTATCATGCTACTTGCTGTAAGCACCAATGTCAGCAAAAGGCACCATTTTTTTGAATGCTTTTTCATTTGTTCTTCCTCTTTTCAAAACTTTTCTTAAAATTTCCGTATTTTCACATCGGCATTTTGGCTTTACTTTTCTTTCAATCCGGCAATTTCCGCTTCATAATCTCTGATTTTCTGCTCGCGCGCCTGCACTTCCTTGCCGGCTTCTATAAGATATAAGTCCTCCAATTCACCCGCTTCAAGCTTCTGCAAAAAATAACTGCCAATATTTGCTTTACACCGCTCTACCGCATCTTTTTCCTCTCTGATTTTTGCATTAATTTTTGTTATTTCTATCGCGGTCTGCGTTTTTTCAGCCGCTGAAACTGCTGCTTCACCCGTAACGGCAGCCGCATTTTTCGCAAAATCTACCGCTTTATCAAAAATACTCATCCTGATACGCTCCTTTTTTCTGAAACTTCTTACTTTATATTATACTTTGCGTTGTTATTTTTGCCAACGATAAATTGTTTGTAAACCGGAAATAATATTGTTATGGAAAATTCAATTGCAAAATCAACAGAAACGGCATCATCAGCTTCTGCCGCGAAAAAAAGCAACTCCGTGCTCACATATTTTCTGCTGTTTGCCGTCGGCAGCATTGGCTACGCTGCCATTGAAATCGCATTTCGCGGATACACGCACTGGTCTATGGTGCTGACGGGAGGCGCCTGCATGCTGACCTTTTATTTCCTCAACAAAGCCTTTGTGGACTGGCCTATTACGCTGAAGGCACTGCTCGGCGCCGCCGTCATCACACTGTATGAACTGGCAGTAGGATGCATCGTCAATCTCTGGTTTCATCTCGGCGTATGGGATTATTCTATGCACGCTTATTCGCTCTGGGGGCAGATTTGTCCGCTGTTCTCATTCCTATGGTTTTTATTATGCTTCGCTCTTGCAGCCTTCTATTTTTTCTTTTATAATATAAAAAAGAAATTTACACATAAAAAGGAGGCCGTCGTCCATGAGCAATTTTGATCTAAAAAAACTGCAAAACGGCAGTGATATCAGAGGCATTGCGCTTTCCGGCGTGCCCGGAGAGACACCAAATCTAACTTGTGAGGCGGCAACGCTTCTAACCTACGGTTTTTGTGAATGGCTTTCACAAAAAACAAAAAAACCATTTTTTGCGCTCACTGTATCCGTCGGACATGATTCGCGTCTTTCTGCACAGCAGCTTAAAACCGCTTGTATCAATGCAATGACGGCGCTCGGTATTCGTGTCCTCGACTGCGGACTGGCCTCTACGCCTGCTATGTTTTTTTCCACAGTCTTTCCGCAGTACCGGTGCGACGGTGCTGTTATGATTACTGCCAGCCATTTGCCGGAAAACCGCAATGGATTCAAATATTTTGACCGGGAAGGCGGTCTGAACAAAAGCGATATTACGGATATCATTGCCCGTGCAGAAGTTTTTGACAACTGTCCCGACGAGTGTGATGATGATTGCACCGACTGCATTCCCAACTGTGCAGAAAGCTGTAGCGCAGATTGCGCACCGTGCAGTCCCTCTGTCTGCGGCGGCAGCGCTACCGCGCTGCTCGTGCAGAAATGTGATTTGATGGATACATACTGCGCTCATCTTCAAGATATCATTAAAAAGGGTGTCAACGCAAAAACACCTTCTATTTGCAGCGCGTCAGTCTGTGATAATACACCTACCTACAACAGACCCCTTGCAGGTCTTAAAATTGTTGTCGACGCAGGTAATGGAGCCGGCGGCTTTTATGCTTCCCGCGTACTTGCGCCGCTGGGCGCTGATGTCTCCGGCAGTCAATTTCTTGAGCCTGACGGGCATTTCCCAAATCATGCACCGAATCCGGAAGATAAAGAAGCCATGCACGCAGTCAGATGCAAAGTTTTAGAAACAGGCGCTGATCTCGGACTTATCTTTGATACGGATGTCGATCGCTCAGCGGCCGTAGACGAAAATGGACGCGAAATTTCCCGTAACGGTATCGTTGCCTTAGCCGCGGCTCTTATCTCTGAGGAGTATACCGGTACGACGATTGTAACAGACAGCATTACAAGTGACCAACTTTCGGAATTTCTTACAAAAAAGCTCAATCTTTCTCATCTGCGCTTTCAACGCGGCTATAAAAATGTTATCAATAAAGCCATCGCGTTAAACAAAAGCGGAACTGACTGTCAGCTTGCTATTGAAACTTCCGGCCATGCTGCTTTCAAGGAAAATTACTTTCTGGACGACGGCGCTTATCTCGCCGCCAAAATCGTCATCAAAACCGCTCAGCTTGCCCGCAGCGGGAAAAAAATTTCCTGTGTCATAAAAGATCTTCAAGAACCGGAGGAAGCAATCGAGCTTCGCTTTCCAATTTTGGCAGATAATTTCGCCGCTTACGGCAGAGAAATCCTTTCGGCACTGGAGGCCTATACCGGTTCCTGCTGCGAAAACGAAATGATGTTAGTACAGCCAAATTATGAGGGCGTGAGAATTCGTTTTGCAGAAAACGCCGGAGACGGCTGGTGTCTGCTCCGCATATCGCTACACGACCCGATTATGCCTCTCAATATCGAATCGAATAAAAAAGGCGGCTGTCGCCAGATTGCAGAAAGACTTCGTCCTCTACTCTCAGAATTCAATCAGCTCGATATCTCTAAATTATAAAAAAATACTTGCGGAAACTGTTTCCGCAAGTATCTTTTTACGCTTTATTTTCTGCTGCTATAGTTGCTTTTTTTCGAACAATCTCCTCGTTTTCTCCATACGCTCTGCTACCGTCACATGAAACGGGCATCTGTCCTCACAGTCTTTACAGCCGATACAGTCCGACGCATTTTTCGAAAGCTCCTTGTAGTGTGCAGCGACTCCCTCCGGCACCTCCTGCTGCATCACTGCTAAATCATAAAGCTTGTTTACCATTGCAATATCAATCCCGGCCGGACACGGCGCGCAGTGGCCGCAATAAGTACACTGTCCCATCGGATATGCATGCTGCGGGGCAGATGCCAAAACACTGGCATAGTCTTTCTCCTGCTCTATCGCAGTTTCATAAGCAGCAGCTGCTTCCACATGCTGCGGCGTATCACAGCCGACCATTACGCTGGCCACTGCCGGACGCGTCAGTGCATAGTGCAGGCACTGTACCGGTGTCAGTGCAACACCAAACGGAGACATTTTTTCACTGAACAGACGGCCGCCGGCATACCCCTTCATCACGGTAATTCCGATTTTGCGCTGCTCACAAATTCTGTAAAGCTCTTCCCGCTCCGGTGCGATTCCTCCCAAGCTCTCATGATAATACTTTTCTGCAAAATACCTATTCATGTCGTCACTGGCCGGAAGCAAATCAAAAGCTGGATTGATACTGAACAGAATCACTTCAATTTCACCGCAGAGCGCTGCTTTTTTAGCTACCAAAGGATTGTGAGAGCTAATGCCGATATGGCGGACTGTCCCTTCATATTTCATCCTTTGTACATATTCAATAAATTCCCCTTCCATAATACGGTCAAATTCTTCTTCACTATCAACAAAATGAATCATGCCAAGGTCAATATAATCCGTTTGCATCCGAATAAGCAGGTCCTCAAAAGCCGGTTTAACCTTATTCATATCTCGAGTACGAACATACTGACCATTTTGCCATGTTGAGCCAAAATGCCCCTGTATAATCCATTTCTCCCTTCTCCCGACAAGCGCTGCGCCAAGATTGGTGCGGACATTCGGCTCTGCCATCCAGCAGTCAAGAATATTGATTCCTTTTTTTTCGCAGATATCAATGACCGCCTTAATCTCCTGCGCATTTCGCCGTTCAAGCCACTCTGCTCCCAATCCGATTTCACTCACCAGAATTCCTGTTTTCCCAAGTTCTCTGTATCTCATAGATTCCTCCTCTTTTTTACCCTTTTATCCTGCCTGAAGCCGGGTAAAAACAAAATCCCGCTTCCTTTTTTCCAGTCCTATACCGCGCCTTTCTGCCGCAGATTCTGTCGCGCAGCTTCTATCTATGCAGCAGAATAATCTATTCATTTTTATTGTACTGTATTTCTATATAGAATACCAGCAGATTTCCATCTGTCTTTGCTGCATCTATCCCTTATACACTCAATACGGCGCAGGAACAAAAAAAGATGCAAATACAAAAGCTCCCGATTTCTCGGGAGCTTTACAGTCATAAACTTCTTTTCGATTAACGCTTGGAGAACTGTGATGCTCTTCTTGCTTTCTTAAGTCCGTACTCAAACTCTCTGATTGTCGATTTTCCTTGATTTTTCAAGGCTTTCCGGGTTCACCCCTCAAAATTGCCCCACCCTTTAATCATAAAAATGGGGGCATTTTAGTCTCCGGCAGATGATTCCAGCGCGGTATTCACGACGCTTAGAAGCTCTTCAGGTTTATTATACTTCACTTGCGCGTAAATGTCCATAGTTGTCTTGCTGTTCTCATGCCCGGCAAGGTACTGTACCGTCTTAGGATCAACGCCTGCGTACAACAGGTTGGTAATATAGGTATGTCTCAGTTGGTGTGGGGTCACTTCAAAATCGAGGGTATAGACGATTTTGGGATTGTTTTTCTGGTGGGTTCCCAGGGTCGGCTTTACCTGATACTTGATACTCTGCCCGTTCACATATTTATAATAGGTGCGCTCTTTGGTGGAACGGACTACTACATACTGCCACAACCTCTTAAACTGTGAGTCGGCCAAAGGTTGCCCCTTGCTGTCAGCGATCACATATTCAGATATGGATGTCTCTTTTGCTTTCCGTAGGCAGTCCGTTAAGCACCGTGGAATGGGAATATCTCTCCGTGCCGCCCTTGTTTTCAAAGTTGTGGAGATTACCGGTCGGTTATGCTCTGCGCGCCATGCTCTCCTCACAGAAATGTACGGGGTTGGTACATCCAGAAACACACAATCCCACTGCAAGGCAAGGATTTCTTCCCGACGCAGGCCAGAATACAGCCCTATCATAATAAATACATACGGTGGAAGCCCCTGAACCGTTTCTAAAAGCTGCTTCACTTGCTCATCCGTCAAGGCGTTTTTCTTTTTTCCTGGTCTGCCACCCTTCGCGGAGATTCCCACACAGGGATTGTAATCCAGTAATTGATTGCGTTCGGCTGAATAGAAAACACATTTGAGAAGCATATTCACTGTGTTATATAAGCCTGCGGATTTTGTAGCCAATGGGATCAGGGCCAGCCGAATGTCGTCCGCTGTCACATCCGATAGATACATATCACCCAAAGGCTTGATAACATAGTTTTTCATATTCAGGGTATAGCCTTTTAAGGTGCTTGAGGACACCTTTGCCGACTGCATAAGCAGCCACTTCTCGCAATACTCTGCCACCGTTGGATGTTTTCTGCGGAAAACCGCCTCCTCTACCTGGCGTCGGGCCTCCATCTCCTTTAACTGGAGTTCCTCGCAG
>CALXBT010000055.1 GCA_944386585.1 uncultured Clostridia bacterium
GGATCAAGCTGCTTTCCCGTACGCCTGTCATAAACATAAGAATTTTCAAATACGCCGTCCCTTGACATTTCAAAAACAATATCATCCTTTATAAAAGATCCTTTCAAAAGGTGCATCTGAAATGCAGCAAAACCACTGTCTGCCGTCAGCAGATTCTGTCCTAAATAAAGTGTATCAAGTTCCTCGAATCCCAGCAGATAAGCCACTGTCGGAAGAATATCTACTTGTCCGCCCGAAATACTGATCGTCTCATTTAGATTGCTTCCCGGCAGGTGAATGAAAAACGGCACTCGCATCATATCTGCGTAGGTATACTGCCGTCCAATCCAGTTGCTCACAACTTCCGTTACAGCTTCATCTGCCCGTGAAAGTCCAAAATGATCACCATAAAGCAGGATAAGAGAATTGTCATAGAGGCCGCTCTCTTTCAGGCCGTCAAAGAATTCTTTAAGACAGCGGTCTGCATAATTAACTGACTGAATATATCTCCCTACGATATTTTTATCACACTCCTGAAGCTCGATCTCCTGCAAAGATTCCGGAAGTCCAAACGGATTATGACTTGAAAGTGTGATTACAAAACCATAAAACGGCTGCGGAAGTTCCAGCATATAATCGATCGTCTGCTGATAAAACGCGCTGTCGCTGATACCGACAATATTGCCGGCCCCGATTCCCTCGATGTTGTCGCTGACAAAATCCTCTCCGCCGTAATAAGTATCAAAGCCTAAAGTCGGATAAACATTTTCGCGGTTCCAAAAGCTTTTTTTATAACCGTGAAACACATTCGTGCTGTATCCCTGTTCTTTTAAAATCCATGGCAATCCTTTAAAATAATTATCCTGATACAACTGATATGTGTAGCTTTCAATACTACCGAGAATCGAATTATTAACAGCAAATTCCGCATCTGATGTATTGCCCGCTCCTAACTGATGATAAAAATTATCAAAATAAACAGTACCTTTTTCTTGAATCAGACTATTTAAAAATGGAGTGATCTCCTGTCCGTAGTAATCTTCCTGCAGAAGCATTTCCTGAACTGATTCAAGCTGGACTACGATAAGATTTCTGCCTTTCGCAGCACCAAACAACGGACCGTCTTTCTGTTCCTCATAGGTTCCCGTTGCCAGCCGGTACAGCTCCGTTTCTTCTTCCTCAGAAAAGTATTCTGCTGCATCAGCAAAATGAGCCAGTACAAATTCCTGACTGACCAGCGAAGTAACAAAAGCGCTACCACAAGGATTCTCAATCAGAAGTGCCGCAATAAGCACCACTATCAAAAACAGGTAAACTTTTTTAATTGTACTTGGTAATAATTCCAGCATCTTCTTCATGAATATATACAGCCGTATCTCCTTTCAAAAGGCCGGAAAACTCGCCGGAAGCCTCTTCCGCAGACAAAAGCACCGCCCATACTTTATTCGCTCCGATAAACTCTGACGCATTTTCCTGTGTCAGGCCAGATGTTGAAAGATCGAGAATTGCTTCATATCTTCCGGAATACTCTTCCGAATTCGGAAGATCAAGCACGATTCTATCTGCCAGTATCGGCGAAATAGCCGTACAAAAGTTTACCATGTAATCCCCGCTCTTTTCCATATTAAAATAGATATTAATTGCAGCGTGATCTTCCATCCATGAAATGATTTCTTCGTATGTCATTTCAATCTCTCCTGTCTTCTGATTGCGCGTATAGGGCTGACTTTCTTCATTCCAGTAAATATCAAGCCGTATATCACGCTCTCCGGCATACACAGAATAATCCAGCGCTTCTATCGAATTCGTACCAATCAATTCCGTATCAGGATACCCTGCATACACAATCCGGTCAGGATAAATACGCGAAACAGAAATGTTATCGATACTTCCGATATCGCCCCCTTCCAGAAACAATCTGCGGATAGCATCGCTCCGAAGTACATATTCCGATGTATTTACAACATCGACAGAGCGCAGATAGCCTTCATAGCACTCCTCTACATCAACAGACTCTCCCGTATGAATATTCCACGCCCTGCCGTTTTCAAACACACCGTCACGCGCCATTTCATACGCGATATCATTTGTAAAGAAAGAACCCTTTGTCATATATGTCTGCTCTGCCACAAACCCTTCCTTAACCGTATACAGATTATGTCCTACATAAATCGTATCAAGCTCCTCCAGTCCGAAAAGATAAGCCAATGTCGGCAAAATAACAACTTCACCGCCGGCCGTCATCACAGTATCCCGAAGCTCGATACTTTCATCCGGAGAATAAATAATAAACGGCACCTTCAGCATCTCCTCATAGTCGTACGGCTTTCCGAGCAGTTTCTCCATTCCAGTATCAATCTCTTCGGAATGGGAAAGCCCTGTATGATCTCCGTACAGTACAAAGATCGAATCATCATAAAGTCCTGCTTCCTTCATTTCGGTAAAAAATACACCCAGTGCATAATCCGTATACGCCGCACTTTGCAGATATTTTCCCACAATGGTATCTTCGTCCTCCGGCTGTAAATCAAGCAATTGATAATGCTTCAGCATCTCATATGGATGATGATTGGAAATCGTAATGATAAAACTGTAAAACGGCTGGGAGAGTTCCTTCATATATTCTACCGTTTGCGGAAAGAACTCGGAATCAGTAAGACCCCATCCCATCCATTCCGTCATTTCATAATCGCCTCCGCGCCCTTTGAGCCCGCCGTAATAGCGGCCGAATCCTTCGGCCGGATACATCTTTTCCCGGCTCCAAAAATTTCTGTCCTCATGCGCATGAAAAACAGCCGTATCATACCCTCTTTCCGACAGCAGCACCGGCAAACCTCGAAAATAATTGTCGTTGAACAATTTATAAGTATAGCTGATTAGTGTACCGTACAGCGAATTATTTGCAGCAAATTCTGCATCGGAAGTATTGCCGCTTCCCACCTGCTGATAAAAATTATCGAAATATGTCGCATTTTCTTCAATCAGTGCATTGAGATTTGGTGTAATTTCCTGCCCATTATACTCTCTACCTATTACAAAATCCTGCAACGATTCAATCTGAATCATAACAAGATTTTTACCAGCAGCTTTGCCAAATAGAGGTCCGTTTTTTTCCCGCTGATAAGAATTCGTCCAAGCAGCCAAATTTTCGCTGCTGCCGCCGCCGAAAATTCCTGTTATGATATCTTTTACATGATATGTATAAAATTCTTGGTTGGAAACGGATTTCAGATAGCTGCTGCCAAATATATTAACCGTCAAAAATACAAATAAAAATACAGAAATAAGAAAAAACTTTATCCCCCTTTTTACAGCATTCTTTTTCGCACGCTTTGCTCTCCGGCGGCCTGAAATACGATGCCCATGCTCAGAAAGATACTCTGTTTCGCCTGTTCCGTCTTCGCTTGTACTGTTGTTATCCGCCTTATTTTGGGAAAGGTTCAGTTTTTCTTTTTTTTTAAGAAACAGCATAACTAAGATAAAGAAAGCATCCGCCAGCATAAAGAAATTCACCGGCCTCAGCACTTCTTTAATACTTTCTCCAATATCACCTACAACCTCCGCTGCACCGATCATACCGACTGACAAATAACGATTAAAAAAGCTGCTGTAGGTAACATCGCAAAACATAAGAATGGACAGTACAAAAAAGAGCACTGTCGGAATCCATTTATTTCTAAACGCCTTAAAAAGAAGAAAGGTAAATAAAAGTGTCACCAGACAGACAGAAATAAAATGTGAACCGGTATTCATCAATATGTAAAAGACAACCGTCTTCAATACAACAAGCACAACAGCAGCAAGCCCTAAAATACCGTAACTGTTCCAGTAGCTCTCAAAAAAACTGCGTGCTTTCTCTTTTGTTTTATTCAAAATTCCTGTTAATTTTTCTTTCATATAAATTAAAAATACTCCTAAACGCCGTTAAAATTTTTGCCTTTTCAATTATATAAAATTCCTCTTCATTTTTCAACAAAATAGCACCTTTTTCATACAATCTTCAACAATCTTCCTCTTTTTACGGGTTTCTTTTCCTATTAAACTATAGTATACTAATAAATAATATGCATTAGAATTTGCAACAGAAAAATCAAAGGAGAGGTACAGAATAATGGGAAATACGGAAAAAAGAAGAATGGCAGCAGTACTTCTGCTCTGTTTTATCACGATTCTCTGCAGCATACATCTGGTTTTTGCCGATACAAACGACAGCTACAGTATCTATTATGATGGTCGCAGCACTGGACAGCACGGATATTATATCAAAGGAAATGCCTATCTACCTGTCTCGATGATCGGTTCTTACTTTCAAAACAATGCAGTAACAGTAGATACACAAAATATGCGCTTAATTCTTAATCTGAGCGCTATGAATATTATGATGGCAGATGACGAAACAACTTCTTTCATTAAAGCCCATGCCGGCAGCGTCTATGTGCCGCTGAAAAAAATCGACAACACCATCTGTTTTTCTCTTAATGTGATGCAGCAGTTCTTCCATACAAGCTACAATATAAGCGGCTCTTCCATACGGCTAAAAGCTTCGGATGAAACTGTCAGTTCTGCAAAAGTCGGCAGTACGCCGATTACAGCAGTTTCTTCTCTTTTTGCCGAAACGAAAAATACAGTAACGCTTCCGGCAGGTGAGCAGATTTTCATCGAGGAAGAAACTGCCAATTATTATAAAATTTCTGATTTCGACGGCAATATCTACTATACCGAAAAGAAAGGCATCATAACGGAAAATGTAACGCTTGCCAATGTCGATTTTTATGCACCGCGCAAGACAAAGTACAAGCAGCAGGCCAATGAAAAAATCAATGTTGCATGGCAGTATGTAAGCGAAGTAACTCCTGATGCACCGGCAAAAACAAACGGTATTGACATTATGGCTCCCACTTGGTTCCGCCTAATAGTAGAAGGCGGCGGTGCTGTTACTAATTCCGGTGACAAAGGCTACAGCGATCTCTGCCACCAACGCGGTTTTATGGTATGGGCCACAATTACCAACAATATGAATGAAACAGGATCCACTAATTTTACGACAAAAATGTTTGCAAACGATAGCATTCAGAAAAAAGCAATCGCGCAGTATCTTTTTTATTCCTGTCTTTACGATGTTGACGGCATCAATATTGACTTTGAGGATGTAAAAGATGCCGATGCTGACGGTCTCACAGCCTTTACAAAAGAACTGCGCTATTATACTGAAAAGCAGGGCCTTAACCTTTCAATCGACACACTTGTTCCAAAAACATGGACGATTGAATATGACAGAGACGCACTTGCTAAGCATGTCGACTACATTGCTGTTATGAGTTATGACGAACATTATGCGGGCAGTACCATTCCAGGTTCAGTATCTTCACTGCCCTTTGTAATTGATGCCATTGAGGGATGCCTTGAAGAAGGTGTGCCTCCTGAAAAGCTTCTTATGGGCGTACCTCTTTACACGCGTGTATGGGTCGTGGACGGAAACGGCAAAATTATTTCTAATACTGCTGTCACAATGACCCGTATGAACGAAATTTTGCTTGAAAATAATCTTACACCGACTTATTTATCTAAAGAAATGCAGAATTATGTAGAATATCAGACAAGCAGCGGAACAGCAAAAGTTTGGATAGAAGACAGTACCTCTATTACAAACCGGCTTTCTCTTGTAAGCACTTATGATATCGCAGGCTCTGCCTGCTGGCAATTCAGTCAGGGGACTTCTGAAATCTGGCAGCTGTTCGACCGCTATCTGCACTAAATATAAATACTGCTGAAATACAAGATTTGTGATGCTTTAATGCTTACGGCATCTAAGTTTTTCATGGCGATATCAAACGATATCGGCAAATTCCAGTTTCATTAAATCGGAGGTGCAAATGATAGAATTAAGATTAGCTAAATCAGAAGAAATACAGATCGCAATGGATATTATCAATGCTGCAAAAATACATTTAAAAGAACAAGGCATTGACCAGTGGCAAACAGGATACCCGGATTATGATTGTATCGAAAAAGATATTATTCTCCAAAAAGGTTATTTTGTTGTCGAAAACGAAAATATTCTAGGGTATCTTTGCGTTGATTACGAGGGCGAGCCAGCCTATCATGATATGCAAGGAACATGGAATACTTCTGAGAGTTATGTTGTAGTACATCGTATGGCGTTTACTGACAAAGCAAGAGGAAAAGGAATCAGCGATATTGTTTTTCGACTGGTAGAGAAGATGAGCAGAGAAAAAGGTATAACATCTTTTAGAGTAGATACCGATTCGGATAATAAAAAAATGCAGCATATTTTAAAAAAGAATGGATTTTCATACTGCGGTACAATATGGTTTGATAACAGTGAAAAAATAGCATTTGACAAAAATTTTTAAGATTATCAAAATTCCAATGTGACAGAACTGTCAAATAATCTTCATCTATGTAATCAATAAAAAAACAGCTGAAAAATTCAGCTGTTTTTTCGCTTGCTCCTGCTCTCTGCTCTTTTGGGGATTCTGGATTCTCTTTGTTCTCACAGTTCTCTCTTACTGTAAATGGAAACAGCAATGCGGTAAGAAAGTGCCAGCATCAGACCACTGAACAGTAGGAATCCAACTGCCAAAAGCCGTGCATCCGCCATTCCGAATCCGCTGGATAAAAAGAAAGCATTTTGTTCTGCGGCAGCTCCTCCCATAAATTTCGCTGCCGTAACAATAACCAAAAACGGAACAAAGATTATAATCATCATTACATACCTGGCTCTTTCTGTTCCCAGCTTAAAAACAACCGGTACTAAAATACTAATATATAAAAGGCATACCCCCAGTAAAACAGCAACCGTAATAAGATTTTCAGAAACATCAGCACTACCCATAAGCAGAACACTGATAAGCGATAAAGCGCCCCCTGCTGCCAGAACAAGAAGCCCAAGTAAATACTTTCCCGCTACAATTTGTTTCCTGCTTACCGGCATCGTAAGACTGTATTTATCCCATTTTGCTCGCTCATCATAAGCAATCGCCGAAAGCGGTATCATCGCTGTAAACATCATAATCATGCCGATAAAAACGGATACATTTCCGGAGACTCCGGCCACCGCAAGATACACGCCTCCAATAATTCCATATAGCGCCAGCTGCCGTTTCAGATTATATAAATCCTTAATAATCAATCCCCACATATTACTGCTCCTTTCGAATATTAAAAAGCATAATCTGCTCTAAATCTGCCGGTTCCACTACAAATCCTATCGGTGCTGCCTGCCGTCTGATCAAAGCCTCTGCACCGAACTGGCTTTTTCTGATTCCGATAATTTCTTCCTGCGGCAGACTTTCCAGCTCGTCCCGGCCGCCCTTCACAACAACATATTTTGTTAAAATGTCATCTTTCGCTTCGCTCATAATAATGCTTCCGTTATTAAGAAAGGTAATATAGTCGCATATTTTTTCAAGATCGCTTGTAATATGCGATGAAATTAAAATTGAATTCTTTTCCTCCTGGATAAAATCGAAAAAAACATCTAAAATCTCATCCCGTACGACCGGATCGAGGCCGCTTGTCGCTTCATCAAGAATCAAGAGTTCCGCATGGTGAGAAAGTGCAGCTGCAATAGAAAGTTTCATTTTCATTCCCCGTGAAAAGTCCTTTACTGCCTTATTTTCCGGCAGATTAAAGGTTGCTGCATACTCTTTAAAAGCCTTACTGTTCCAGTGCTGATAAATATTTTTCAGGATCTTTTCAATTTCTTTCAGCTTAAGGTTTTCCGGAAAACAGCATTCATCAAATACAACACCGATCTTTTCCCTCACGCTGCGGCTCAGCCGATCACTGTCACAGCCCAGCACAGTAATCTTTCCCGCCTCTTTTTGAATTAAATTGAGCATCAATTTAATCATTGTGCTTTTTCCCGCTCCGTTTTCACCTATAATGCCCATGATACATCCGCGCGGTAGTACAAAGCTCACATCATGAAGCATGAAATCATCATACTGTTTTACCACCTTTTTAAATTCAATCGCAAAATCCGTCATTTCCCTTGTCTCCCGTTTTCTTTTCCTCTTCTATTAAATACAGCATCTCCCGCAGTTCTTCACTCTCAATACCTGCAGTCTCGGCCAAATCAAAAATCTCTCTCATCTTCTCCTCAATCTCCCGCAGATGCTGCTCTCTGATTAACTCTATATTCTGCGGCGCGACAAAGCTTCCTTTTCCAACTACAGAATAAATAAACCCTTCCCTTTCCAGCTCCTCATACGCCCTTTTCGTTGTGATTACACTAATTCTCTGCTCCTTTGCAAGCAGCCGCATCGACGGTAAAATCTCCCCTTCTTTCAGCTCTCCTGCAATAATCTGATTTTTAATCTGCAGGACAATCTGCTCATAAATCGGTACTCCGCTCGCATTATTGATAATAACTTTCATATGGATATCCTCATTCGCAATATTGTATATATTTATTATATACAATATTCATTTTATGTCAAGACAAAAATAGAATAAAATCCGTAAAATAAAAACACAGAAACCTGCAAAATTGAATTTCTCCTGTCAAGTTTCTGTGTTTCTTCTCTTATGCTATAAAGCAAAATAATTCTTTGTTTTTAAAGCTCCGTTACAGCATCAGTAATCGTTCTTTCACCGGCTTTTCTGCCATATTTATCGATATCTGCACGACTCGATTCCCCTCCATGCGTCAGGCAACCCGCACCGTTAATACAACCGCCTGTGCAGGCCATGCCTTCGATAAAGTTTGCATCAAGCACGCCCTTTTTCTTTTTGAGCAGTGCCACACGGCAGGCATCAATCCCGTCGCAGGCAAGTCCTTTCAGCTCAAAATCATCAAATCCATGCTCCTTCAGCCCCTGTTCTACCGCTTCTATAAGACCTCCGCTTCTGGCAAAAACTCTGCCAAAATAGGAAGCCCCGTCAAATGCAGTATCACCAAGCTCTGTAATTTCAATATGCTTGCTGTCAAACAGTGCTTGAAGCTCTTCAAATGTAATTACCGTATCAACATACGGTTTCACATCTTCATGCTGAATCTCCGCCTTTTTCGCTGTACAAGGTCCGATGAAAACAATTTTTGAATTCGGATCCTTTTCTTTAATATGCTTGGCAATCGCTGTCATCGGCGATGGATTGTGAGAGACCAGCGGAACTAAATCGCTGAAATTCTTATGGATATAATCCACAAATGCCGGACAGCAGGAACTCGTCAGAAAACCTTTTTCTGCCAGTTCCTTAGACTCTGCATGCGCTACGATATCTGCGCCAAGCGCAACTTCAATAACATCAAAAAAACCAAGCTCTTTGATACCGCTGATTACCTGTGCTGTCCTTGCATATGTAAACTGACTGGCTACCGCCGGTGCAACAAGGGCATGCACTTTATATTTTGTATTCCCTTCGCTCTTTTTAATGAAATCAATCACATCAAGGATATAGGACTTTTCCATAACTGCTCCGAACGGACATTGATACGAGCAGGCACCGCAGGCAATACATTTATCGTTGTCAATTTCCGCCGGTCCTTTTTCACTCATTGAAATCGCTTTAACTTTGCAGGCACTTTCACACGGCCTTCTGCGATTTGTGATTGCAGAATACGGACATGCCTTTGCACAAGCGCCGCAGTTGATACATTTTGATTTATCAATATGTGCTACATAATTCTGGTCAAAAGTAATCGCTCCGCGCTTGCAGACATCCTCGCATCGATGAGCCAGACAGCCGCGGCATGAATTCGTTACTTCATAGCCGCTCATCGGACATTCATCACAGGCAATATCAATCACTTCAATTACATTTGGATTCTCCTTGTCGCCGCCCATCGCAAGCTTAATGCGCTCTGATAAAATTGCACGTTCTTTATAGATGCAGCAGCGCATCGTCGGCGTATCACCCGGCACTACAATCTGCGGAATATGAATAATATTTTCAAGCAGTGTATCCTGCCATGCAAACCTCGCCACCTCACGCAGTACTTTATATTTTAAATGCTGTATTTTTGTATCAAACTTTCTCATAGATAATATTACCGTCTAAATCCTTCCATATAAATTTATTGTTCTCCAAAATCATATAGCCGTGATGGCTTCCTTCCTTTGGAATTGATACTGAACCCGGATTCATATAAGTATAAGTATCGTGTGCCGTACATTTCGGCACATGCGTATGTCCGTGCAGTAAAATATCCCCGCTCCGCAACGGCGGAAGATTATTTTCATTAAAAACATGCCCGTGCGTCGCATAAATCGTATGCTTTTCCGTTGTAATCAGCGCATAATCCGCTAAAATCGGAAAATCGAGAACCATTTGGTCTACCTCTGTATCACAATTGCCCCGTACACACAGGATTTCATCTTTCATTCCGTTCAACATTGCTATCACTTCTTTCGGAGCATACTCCTGCGGCAGGTCATTTCTCGGTCCGTGATAAAGCACATCCCCTAAAAGCAGCAGACGCTGCGTTCGCTCTGATTGATAGGCCGCAAGCAGCTTCCGGCAGTAATACGCCGAACCGTGAATATCTGATGCAATCATCCATTTCATAAAACTTTTCCTCTTACTTTCCGTATTTTTCCATTCGTACTTTCTCCTTCTGTTTCATGCGTTTCAATTATACCACACGATTGTTAAATAATCTACAAAATTGCAGTAAGAAACTCATAAAAATAATACCTGATTTCTCAGGCATTATTTCCCTATCTGATGCAATTCTCTGTTTTAAAGAAAATCTTTTACTTTGCTTCAAATAACTCTTTTCCTACCTGGCAAAGCGGGCAGACAAAATCAGAGGGTACATCTTCCCATTTTGTTCCCGGCGCAATGCCGCCCTCTTCATATCCTTTTTCTTCATCATACTCCCAGTTACATACTGTGCATACATATACCATAGCCATTACCTTCCTTTCTTTTGTAGTCAATAAATAATGCTCTGCTTTTAATATACCATTTTCTTCATTTTTCTAAACATGTTCTGACAAAATCAAAAATATCAACTGGTGTCTCAAGCATTTTTCCCGTAAATCCATTTTGATTCACTAAATATCTTACTGGATTTCCGTCTCTGAGATCCGCAAGATCGTTTGCCAAAATGTAATCCATATCATTTTTCCTGCATAAATTCTGTGCAACCTCAAAAAGTTCCTCTTTCGGTACATTTTCAAGCAGCTTACAGCCAATAAGAAGCGTATCCGGATACCACTCACGCAGTCTCGCAATGATTTTTGGCGTTAACCCCAGCTTTACCGTGAGATTTTTTTGATAGCTCGAAATCTTAGAGCTGTTGTCAATGCAATACGCTTCTCCCTTTTCCATTGCACATAGAAGCGCATTCTCTCCTGTAATCTCTCCTTTCTCTATCCTTTCCCAGAGATATTTTGCAAGATCCTCAAGGCGGAAAGTATAATCTGCTTTATAGTCGCCGACTGCAGAAGCGTGAATCACTGCATCTGCATAGCCTTCCTTTCGCTCTGCTTCCAGTGCCTTCAGCATTTCCTCCGTCGTCTCCACTGCACGAACTGTCAGATTTTTAGTTGCATTTTCTGCCGCAGTTACCCTCTCCAGCGGTACTGACCGATTTAAAATCAAGCAAACCTGATATCCTGCCTCTAAAAAAAGGCTTCCTAAATAAGTCGATAAACTGCCCGTTGACATATTTGTGATTTTCATTACTTCATCAATCGGTTCGTTGGTCGGACCGCCTGTAATGATAATTTTTTTCATAACCTTCTCGTCTCCTTTGTTCTTTTCTCCGTCAAATTGATTGCCATTTTTCTTTTACAAAACATCCTTCCGTTATATTCTTCTTAAACAGGCAAATTCCTTTTCTTTTTTGTTTTTTTATTTATCCGGCGTGCCGAATCAAATCCTTGATTACTTCTCCGGCTAAAATGAGGCCCGCTGCTGACGGTACAAAGGAAATACTGGACGGTGGATATGTTTTGGCATCCGAAACAATTTCTTCGGCCTCAAACATCTTCTCTAACTCATTTTGATTCATTTTCTGCGGAATTTCTTCTGAATATACAACCTTTAGATTTTTTATCCCGCGCGCTCTGAGTTCCTTTCTCATTACTCTTGCCAGGGGACATACCGTAGTCTCATAAATATCCGCCACCCGAAAAGCTGACGGATCAAGCTTATTTCCGGTTCCCATCGAAGATATGATGGGAACGCCCGCCTTTCCGGCACAGAGAATCAGCTCGATCTTCGCCGTTACGGTATCGACCGCATCGACAATATAATCAAACTCTGAAAAATCAAACAGGCTGCTGTTTTCCGGCACAAAGAAAGTTTTCACAGCACGCACCTCCGTTTCAGGATTGATATCCAAAATCCGTTCTTTCATCACCGCTGCCTTCTCTTTCCCGATAGTGCTGTGAAGCGCAGTAATCTGCCTGTTCAAATTGGTAATATCAACTTCATCTCCGTCAACGAGTGTAAATGTTCCAATACCGGCCCTCGCAAGCGCCTCACAGACAAATCCGCCGACACCGCCGATTCCAAAGACTGCAACATGCGCATCAGAAAGCCGCATTCGCGCTGCTTTTCCAATCAAATATTCCGTTCGTTCAAATTGATTTTCCATATCTTTCAAAGTTCCTTTTTTACACCGTTTCTCATACTCATAATTCTACCGACTGCATGATAAATACTGTCGCTCTCATATCCAAGCGTCTTCAGCCGGCGCCCGATTTTAGCAATCAGTTTATCGTCAATTTCCCTGCCGGCAGCAAGACGGCAGGCTTCTTTTTCCGCCCGTTCTGCTTCCGATTCTATTTCAAATCCGTTTTCTTTTTTTCTCCGCTCATACTCATACCGTGCATCTTCTGCTGTCAAAGTGCTGATTCCTCGCTTTTTCAATTCTTCCATGATTCTCCTGATGCCATGCCGTTTTTGCTCTGCATATTCCAAATAAAGAATAGCATATTCCAAATCATCAAGATAGTGAAGCCCTGTCAATTTCTCAATGACAGCATCGATTATTTCAGCGGCAAATTCCTTTTCTATCAGTCGGCGCCGAACCTGCTGCTCTGTCCTCATTCCATATGAAAGAAACGACAGTGCCGCTTTTTCGGCCTGCTCCAATTGCTTCAATTCACTCATGCCTTTTACTCCCAAATACGCTGCACAAAACGGGCCTCCGCAAGTTCCGTCTGTACTTCCCGATACACATGTTCTTCTTTTTTACCAGCAGTAAGGCAGACCGCACACTTTATTTCCGGAGAAATATGAAAACTCCTAAGAAAATATTTCCCGGAAAACGCACCCTCAATCACAATACAATCGGAAAGATTTCCTTCTGAAACAGTACTGAATGAGGAAAGTCCCTGTGCCAGTCCCCTTCCCGTGCATTTTATCAATGCTTCTTTTCTCGCCCAGATTTCAAAAAAACTGTCCTTACCATGCATCATAATGTACTGCTGCTCTTCGCTTGTAAAAAAACGTTTAGCCAGCTTTTGTCCGTCGATCGACTTCAGACTCTGAAGATCAATTCCTACTGGATGGCGACTGACTGCATATCCTAAAAATAGACCACTGTGACTGACTGAAAACTCAAGTCCAGTATTTTTTAAATACGGTTTTCCATACTCTGTCTGTTCTAACGGTCCTTGTAAAATAACTGTTCGTTTCTCTTCTAAAAGAGCGCCGGCATCACAATATATCGCTTCCTCTTCGTATTCCAGAAGCACTTTCCGAAGCAGTTTTTCCTGCTGTCCGCAGTAGAAAGGTATCCTGCTTCTTTTATCTACGGCAGTCTTTTCATAAAAATATTCACTTTTTTTGTAAATATACAGCTTCATCTCTTCTCCGTCATAAAAAATGCCGCATCAAAAGCACAGCCTTTTCGATGCGGCACAAAATATCTTTTTTTAAAGCTTCCCCTGTTCCGAAAGCCGCGCTAAAATTCGCTGATAACCTTCTGCTCCGTATACCAGGCACTTATTAATCCTGCTGATCGTTGCCGTAGAAGCCTTTGTCAATTCCTCAATTTCACTGTAGGTCTTTTTCTCCGCTAAAAGCTTCGCGACCTGCCATCTCTGCGCAATCGCGTGAATTTCATTGACAGTGCATAAATCTTCAAAAAAGCGATAGCAGTCTTCTTCATCCTCCAGCGATAAAACCGCTTCAAAAAGCGCGTCTATATCCGCTCTTTTAAATTTAGAATCATAAGCCATATCCGTTTCACCTCTTCCGCATCTACTTTTGATTTGACGCTTTAACGCTTCACAGCATTATTATAGCTGTTCCTGTAAAAAAAGTCAACAAGCAACTTGCAGGAAAGAGGCTGCTTTCTCTATTCCTGCTATTTTAAAAGAGAAAGCGCTTTTTCAAGCTGTACATCCGTCGTATCATTTTCCGTAAAAAGCACTTCATAGTCCGGAGCAACGCCTACTTCATGGATCGTGTTTCCCTTAGGAGAAAAATATTGCTGAATTGTAATCTGCAGCGCACCCGAATTGTCGGTAAGCTTTTCAATACTTTGAACAATACCTTTTCCAAATGTATTCGTGCCGACAAGACTTCCGCCTTTATTATCCTTAATTGCCGCCGCCACGATTTCTGCTGTACTAGCCGTCCCGCCGTCTATCAAAAGGACGTACGGAAGCGGAGTACAGTCCGCATCTGAATTCTCATAAACACGCTCACCATTTCTGTCCTCTAAGTAAACGATAGTTCCTTCCGGAAGCAGCAAATCTGCAATTTCAAGTCCGCTTTCTACAATACCACATCCATTGCTTCTTAAGTCATTCACGATACCGTATACA
>CALXBT010000056.1 GCA_944386585.1 uncultured Clostridia bacterium
CGTGCGCCATTATAATCTTTTCCATACTGCTTGTTCCCGCCTTCTTTTTATTCTGCTGCTTGCCGCTCTCTTCTGTTTCCTGCTCTTTTTACGCCGCCTAAACAGACCGATACCAAATACCGCAGGCACCTTCTGCCGAAACCATGCACGGTCCGTAAGGATGAAGCGGTGTACAGCCTTTTCCAAACATCGGACATTCATTAGGATTGATTTTCCCGACAATGACACTGCCGCAGCAGCAACTCTCCGGCAGCTCCATATCTCTGTCAAGGCCGCGGCTTCCGCCGTCATACTGCGCATACTCCGCCTTTAAATACAGCCCCGATCCGTCAATCTCTCCCAGTCCGCGCCAAGTTGCCGCGCCCGTTTCAAAATATTCATCAAGAAGCATCATTGCTTTGCTGTTGCCATCATCCCGCACAGCATTTTTGTACAGATTTTTCACTTCTCCGCATCCGCGCTCAATCTGTCTTACAATCTCGTAAATCACCGCCAGTAAATGTTCAGGCTCAAAACCCGCTACTACAAACGGTTTACCGTATCTTTGCGCCAGTTCTTCATATACATGGCTGCCAATGATAACACTGACATGTCCGGGACAGATAAAGCCATCAATATCCTCCTGATTTTCACAGATCCAGCGCAGTGCCGGAATCACTGTTTTCAGTGCTGTTACCAGCTTGATATTACTGATTCCCCTGCGTTCTGCTTCCTGCATAAAAAGTGCATATACCGGTGCAGTCGTTTCAAAACCGACAGCTGCAATAACATGGTCCTTCTGCGGATTTTTTTCTGCTTTTTCCGGTACTTCAAACGGGGAATACATCATTTCTACATGAATCCCTTTTCCTTTCATATCAGACAGGCTGCCCTTGCTACCCGGCACCTTCATCATATCACCGAAAGTGTACACCACACAGTCAGGTTTTTCCGCATAGGAAATCACTTTATCAATATAAGCTGTCGGCGTAACGCAGACCGGACATCCGGGACCTGAAATCAACTTGATTTTCGGTGAAATCAGCGAGCGGATCCCGTTTTTAAAAATGCTCGCAGTATGCGTACCGCAGACTTCCATCAGCTTGAGCGGTCTTCCGTCGTATTCGCTTAAATATTGAATTACAGCTTCCGTCTTCACTGCTACACTTCCTCCTCAAGATCCGAAAACAGTTCGATCAGTTCCTCCGCTTTCTCCTTTTCCATTACCTCAATCGCACAGCCCGCATGCACCAATACATACTGACCGGTTTTCGGCGCAACAAGTCCGATATTCACTGGCACCGTGTTGCCTTTAAAATCCACCTGCGCCGTCTGACCCTCGACAGACACAACCCTTCCGGGTATTGCAATACACATATCGCTCTCTCCCTTATTTTTTCTGTATTTCAAAAGTCCATGCTCTTTCAGAGGATGCCGCCGCCCTTTTCACCTGCGGCATCCTGCGAAAAACCTTCTTTACTATTCCTCCTCCGGCAGTTTGCAGACATCAATCCAGTCAACTGCATTTGAATAATCGTGCAGCTCCTCCGGCGTCAGCTCAATAGCACTATTGCTGCTACCGCAGGCAGGAAAGACAGTTTCAAAACGCTTTAGTGAAATGTCAGTATAGGCTTTCACATCCGGATGCTCGATAGCAAACGCGCAGACACCGCCGATTGCATGTCCCGTAAATTCAACTACCTCCTCCGGCGTCAGCATTTTTGCCTTAAATCCGAAAGTCTGCTTGAACTTTCCATTATTTATTTTCCCATCTCCGGCCGTTTCTATCAAAATACATCCACCTTCAGGTGTTTTAAAGGAAAGCGTCTTGCAAATCCTTGCACCTTCTACACCCACTGCCTGCGCCGCCAGCTCTACGGTCGCACTTGACACCTCAAATTCCTGAATTCGGTCTGCAATACCAATTTCTTCAAAATATTTCCTTACTTTTTCGATTGCCATACTTCTTCTCCTTATTCTTCCCTTTATCTTTCTGCAATTTTCTGCCGCTGTCCTCTCTTTACCGAGCAATCCTGCTTAATTCAACCGCAATTTTAGATCCGATATCCGCATTATTAAGTACCAACCTGATATTCGCCTCCAGGCTGCCCCCATCCGTCAGTTGTTTCACTCTATCAAGCAAAAACGGCGTAATCCTCTTTCCCCTTATACCTTGCGCGCTACACTCCTCAAGCGCTTTTTGAATCACCTGGTCCATCTTTTCATAAGGAATTTCATATTCTTCCGGAATCGGGCAAGCTACCAGCACGCCGCCGCCGAGTCCTAGCGTATATTTCATCTCTATTACTTCTGCAATCTTTTTCGGACAGTCAAGCGCACATTCCGTCTGAAAACCTGATTTTCTGGAATAGAAAGCAGGAAACTCTTCTGTGCCATAGCTGATGACCGGAACTCCTGCAGTTTCAAGATATTCCAGCGTTGCCCCGATATCAAGAATTGATTTTACACCCGCGCAAACAACCGTTATGCCTGTCCGTTTTAATTCTTCCAAATCTGCAGAAATATCAAAGCTTTCACCCGCGCCTCTGTGAACACCGCCGATTCCACCCGTTACAAACACTCGAATACCCGCCATTTCGGCTGCAATCATCGTTCCTGCAACTGTTGTCGCGCCATCCATCTTCCCTGCGATAACAAGCGGAAAGTCTCGTCTCGACACTTTCAAAACATTCGGTGCAGTTGCCATATATTCAATTTCTTCCGCCGTCAGACCAACTTTAATCCTGCCTTTAATAATGCCCACAGTCGCCGGTACTGCTCCGTTGCGCCGGATCATCTCTTCCACTGCAAGCGCCGTTTCTACATTGCGCGGATATGGCATTCCATGTGAGATAATTGTCGATTCCAGAACGACAACAGGTCTTTCTTCCGCAAGTGCTTCCTGCACCTCCTGTTTTATATCAAGATATTTTTGATAATTTTTCATTTTACTTCCCTGCTGATTTCTTCAGCTTCTCCTTTTTCATAATTTATTAATTGCTTATACTACGCTCTCATATAAGAAAGCATTTTCGCATTTCGTCTTTAAGAGCGCCATACTCATTTCCGTACTGACAGCCGTAGGTGCCGTCATTGCAACAGCCGAGGCCGCCATTGCAAGCGCCGCCGTTTCTCTGATGCCAAGTCCGTCAACAAACGCTTTCAAACACGCTGCTGAAAAGGCATCTCCTGCACCAGTAGCACTGACGATGTCAATCTGAGGAGCCCGCAGAATTCCGGAATTTTTTTCATCCGCAAAGAATACACCCTGCTTCCCAAGCGTTATAAATAACCTTTTTACTCCTGCCTCTAAAAACCAGTCTGCAGCTCTCGGAAGATCGCTTTCACTAGCAATCGCAATCCCGCTGATAGCCTCTGCTTCCAGTCTGTTAGGCTTCATTGTATGGAATCTTCCAGAAAGCCGTTTGATACGCTCCGCTTTATGCACCGATACTGGGTCAATAAAAATTGGAGTCCCGCTGAGCTTGTCCGTAATATAATCAATATTTTCCTCTGTCATATTAGTGTCAATCCCGACAATCTTGGCTCCACCGGCTTTTACGGCTGATCTTTCCATAAAATCTCTGTCAATCCGTTCTAAAATATCCATATTGCAAAGCGCAAGCTCCATATCACCTCGATTATCGAGAATAGAAAGATAGATTGCCGTGCTTTCTCCATCCAGCAGCTCAACTCCGGATATATCCACTCCCAGCAATTGAAGCTGCTCCGCTGCGGCTCTGCCCACAAAATCATTGCCGGCTACCGAGCAAAAACTTACGCTGGCTCCCATACGCGCCAGATTTTCTGTAATATTACGGCTTACGCCGCCGTAAGAAATCATAATTCTGCCGGGATTAGAATCCGCATAAATCAGCCTTTCGCGTGGATGTCCTTCGATATCTACGGCAATGCCGCCAATAATTGCTATATCGCTCATTTTGCGCAGTACTCCTTCACTTATCCTATACAATTTTCAGTATACCACAATCTGACCGCAAGTCAAAGCGTGAGAACAGAAAAAAGAGCATTGAATTTCAATGCTCTTTTTTGTCATATGAACTTTTAGCATCCGCAAGAACAAGACGCGGAATTATCGCTGCATCCACATCCAAAGAGACCCGGATTGCAGAACATCAGTACAAGTATTAAAAAGAAAAACAGCAAGGAATCATCGATTCCGCCAAAACTGTAACAAGACATAACCTTTACCTCCAAATAATGCTTATTCTTTTTCTATTACTATATGCTGATTCAGTATTTCTGTTCCTCAAAGCTCTATCTAACTCTGAAAGAAGGACAGACTTCAGCTTTCTCTGTTATGCTGTCGCCGTATCTTTTTTTGCCTGCGTCTTGCCGTCCGGTTTTCCGCAGAAATTACCGCCGCAGTCTGCCGGCAAAATAGCCCTTCCATTCATCGCCTCAAGCAGCGTTTTCATCTCTTGTCCAGTAAAAGTAATGCCTTTTGTCATGCGTGTATGGTCACTGTTCCATTCACGCACATCCCATTTAGGCGGCAGGCCTCGAAAGGAAACATAGTTGAGTTCCTTTGTATAGCCATCCTCTCTGCCTTTTCCAAGCACACAAATATGCTCTGCAATTTCAAATGTAAACTGATTTTTTGATTTTATGCTCCCCTGCAATATTTTTTCTCCTTTCCCCTGTTATGTCCCTTACAGAATCACTGCGGACTGTGGACTGCGCGCCGCGCAGGATTCCTTGCTTACCTATAAAATACATTATTTTACATATTTTGTCAACTACTGCGAAAAAATTTTATTACTTCCTTTTTTCAAAATCATCCCCATGAAAATCCGAACCGCGCGTTACAAAAAGTCCGTATTCTTCTGCTATCACCGAAAACTGCGCGGACTGCACCGTATTATGATCTGGATGATATGCTTCGATTCCCTTTAGTCCCTCCTTACAGAGTCGCAAAAGCAGGCTGCGAAGCCGTGCAAAATATTCCTCGCCCCCAGGTACTCCAAACGCTTTAATCTGGATAGGATGCGCTAGAACCGCTTTACCTCCGGCAGCAGAAATCAATGCAATCGCTTCTTGTGTATCCATTTTTTTCTTTTTAATGCTTTTTGCCTCCGGTGTCTCCAAATACATCCCTGCCTTAAAAATCTCCTGTGGTGTTTGCAAATAACCTTTTCGTACCATCGCACGGCCAAAATCCGGCTTACCGATATAATCGCCGCACTTTCCGACCAAAAGATCCTCATAGCAAAGAGAATATCCCTGCTCTGCCAAATATGCAAGCAGCAGCTCGTTGCGCAAGCGCCGCGCCTGCCGCAGCTCCTTAAGCTTCTCGGAAAGCGCTGCATTTTTAGGGTCAATACTGTATCCGAGAATGTGCATTTCAACACCGTCCCGGTCTGCTGTAGACAATTCAATTCCCGGCACCACCGCAAGTCCGGCCGCATCACCTGCGGCAATTGCCTCCTGTACACCGTCTACTGTATCATGGTCGGTAATCGCAATGAAATCGTAATTCTCCTTCCGATATTTGCAGACGATCTCCTCCGGCGTACAAGCTCCGTCAGAATAGCAAGTATGAATATGAAGATCTATTTTCATATTCGCCCTGCTCCCATAACCAGATCGCTTATCAAATCCTCTGCCGTCTTCTTTCCTTTCAGAACTGCAGCAAGCTCTACCGCAAATTCCATCGCCGTGCCCGGCCCCTTTGAAGTAATCAGATTTCCGTCCACTACCACGCGGTTTTTCATTGGGACTGCATCCGTAAGATACTCTTCCATTCCGGGGTAAATGGTTGCTCGTTTTCCTCTCAATATACCGAGTGCTCCGAGCACCATCGGTGCCGCGCAAATTGCCGCTACATATTTTTCTTCGCTACCGGAAGCTGCTGCAAAACGCTTGATTTCAGATGCAAGCCCTGCATGCTCCTGCAAATTCAAAGTCCCTGCCATCCCTCCTGGCAGCACAATCATCCTGCAGGCATCAAAATCAGCCGAGTCAAAAGAAAGATCAGCTTTAACTGTAATCCCATGTGCGCCTGTCACTTCCAAACTGCCCCTGCTAAGTTCTATATTGCAGGAACAACTTCCTTCGGTACAGACAGTATTTTTTTCCTCTTTCCATGCCGCAACAGAATAAGTCTCAATTTCCGCTCTCCTCAAAACATCGATTACGGTCAGTGCTTCGATTTCCTCAAAGCCATCCGCTAAAAATACATAAACCATTCATTGTTTCCTCCTTTCTATATACTGTAAATCAAATTTTCTGCCGTTCTCTTCAGGTTGCTTCTTCCATCTTTTTCGTTTATACTATCTTTCCGAAAAATAATATAATCCTATACATGCTATTTCATGCTGTATATGCTATACTGCGTTTTGCTTCCTACGCTGCACCTTGCGTTCAATCACCAGAAAGATTACTTGCGCCAGCATAAAGATTGGAATAACTGCTAAAATTACTCGTGTGGAAAAAGCAGTGGACACAGTCGCACCTACCATCGGCGAAATCATCATGCCAAGCGAACTTACCGCGCCTGTCATTCCAAACAGCGCGCCGCGCTGTCCCGGCTCGGTTTCTTCCGACAAGGCCGATGTCAGCACCGGTTCGATAGCACCGACTACAAAATAGTAAAGTGCGTACATGATAGTAAATACCCATAACGGATAGTTAATTGGTAGCAGTGCCGAAACAAAAAACGATATAATCGACAAAATAATCGCAAGCTTAAATTTATTGTAAGTATCTCCCAGACGCGTCAGTGTTACCGATGAAACAGCCGTTGCTACACACATAGCCATGTTGATTATACCCGTATAGGTTGTCGCTCCGTCCATCGTACCGAGAGAATCGCGTACGAATACTGCAATAAACGGTGAAAACAGCGTCCGGCCGATACGCAGTATCAAAAGCGCAGTCAGAGTCATAAGCACATTGGTTGTTAAAAGTCTCATATGGCTGCTGCCGCCTCTCTCTTTCGCCGCCTGCTTGGCTTCAAGTCTTGCCTGCCGCAATGCAGCTCCGTAAGTGCCTGCATCCTCTTTTACCAGAAAGACCACAAAAAAGATTCCAATCGCAAGCAGCACACCGCCAACATAAAAACATACTTCATAGCCGAAAAGACCGCATACAAGGCTTCCAATCACAGGTCCCATTGCATAGCCTAAAAAATTAGATGAAGTCATAAAGCCCAGTGCATATGACATTTTATCCTCCGGCGTATGCGCCGACACCAGCGCCATTGATGCCGGAATTGTACCCGTAAAAATTCCCTGCAGTGTACGCAGAATCAAGAAAATCAGGACAGTATCCGCTACCCCCATCAATGCAAGAATGACAGCTCCGCAGATCATAGCACGGATCAGCATCATTTTTCTCCCGTAAATATCGGAAATATAACCCCAAAAAGGAGATGCCAGCGCCATCGCAGCCGACGGCAGTGTTGATGAAAGACCTGTATACAGATTCAACTGTGCATTCGTCATTTCCGCCATTTCTTCGAGATAATACGGAATAAATGGAACTGCAAGACCGAATCCCATATTGACCAGCACCTGCGTAAACCATAGAGTATAAAGGTTTACTTTCCAGACTTCTCTTTTTCCTAATTGTTCTTCCATTTTACTTTCCTCTCCTGCTCCTTTCCCTGACCTCTTTTTCTCTGTTTTATGAACTCCAATAAAGGCGTAAAATCAGGAAAGTGCTTTCTCTCCTGATTTTATCATACACCGTTTTATATCGTTTTTCACGGTATTTTTTATTACCGCTCCTCCCGAAAATAATTATTAGACAGATCCGCCGGCGGCTGACTTTCTTTTCGCTTCTTATGCGTACTAAACACTACGATAATGATCGTCGCAAGATACGGAATCATATCAAAAAGATACTGCGAAATGCCTACTCCCATAACCTGAAGCCGCATGCCCATAATCGAAAGGCCTCCGAAAAGAATCGCTCCGAAAAACGCTTTGATCGGATTCCATGCTACAAAAATAACAAGTGCAACGGCAATCCATCCTCTACCGTTAACAACATCTTCCTGCCAGAGCGGAATACGCACGATAGAAAGATATGCACCGCCAAGTCCCGAAAAAGCACCGCCAAGCAGCACATGTACATACTTATAAAGTGTAACATTAATACCGGAAGCATCCGCCGCCGCTGTATTCTCGCCCACAGCTTTTAAATTAACGCCTATTCTCGTTTTATACATATAGACAGCCACCAAGATGCAGAGAATATAGGAGAGATATACAAATATATCCTGCCGAAAGAAAATCGGGCCGACAAACGGGATTTCACTCAGCAGCGGAAGCGGTCTTTTTACAAAGAACTGCGTCACTTCAGCAGGAACAGCCTTGCCAAGATACGGCTGGCCGACAAATTTGGCAAAACCCGTTCCGAAGATGGTCAGTGTAAGCCCTGTTACAATCTGATTCGCACGCAGACTGATTGTAAGCACCCCGTAAATCAACGCACCGGCTGCACCGGCAAGCACCGCTGAAAGCACCGTAAGATAAGGATTCATTGTCCCGACAGAGGCAACATACGCCATGACAGCACCCATCAGCATCATTCCTTCAACGCCAAGATTTGTATTTCCCGCTTTTTGCGTAATCAATTCACCGACAGTCGCAAACAAAAGCGGTACGCCTGCTACCACACAGGATGCCAGAAAAACTTCCATTACGCCACCTCCCCTTTCGTCTTCTTTCCAAAGGAAAGCTTGTATTGCAGGAAAAATTCACTGCCGAGCACAAAAAACAAAATCGCGCCCTGTACAATTGAAGATACTGCGCTGGAAATTCCCAGTGAAACCTGAAGATATGTACCTCCCTGTATCAGCATTGCAAATGCCAGACAGATGATGAGAGCTGATACTGCATTGAGCCTTGAAAGCCATGCCGGAATAATCGCTGTAAACCCGTATCCACCTGCAATATTGGAAATCAATGTTTTTTCAATCGCCGACGCCTGAATCATGCCGACAACACCACACATACCACCGGAAATGAGCATTGCTACAATGACGATTCTGCTGATATTCATTCCCGCATAGCGTGCTGTCTCCACCGATTCTCCGACAACTGCGATTTCATAGCCTTTCTTTGTGAAAGTCATGAACAGATAAACCAGCACGGTAAAAACAATCATCATGATCCAGCCGATGTTTACACCGAAAACAGACGGAAGCACAGCATTGGCTGGAAATTTAGCGATTTTCGGAAAGCCTCCGGCATTGGGATCCATCCAAGGTCCGTACTGAAGATAGGTAACAAACTTAATTGCGATGTAATTCATCATCAGCGTAAAAATTGTCTCGTTCGTTCCCATCTTTGCCTTAAAAATCGCCGGAATAAAAGCCCAGATACCACCGCAAAACACTGCCGCCAGCATCATCAAAAAAAGCATCAGCGGCATTGGAAGCGAATCGGAAAAATGAAGCGCTACCCATGTTGCACCCAGCGCCCCCATTGTAATCTGCCCCTCTGCTCCGATGTTCCAAAATTTCATTTTAAAGGCCACAATAATCCCAAGCGCCGTGATAGTGAGAGGAATTGCCCGAATTATTGTCTGCTGAATCCTGATCTTGCTGCCAATCGAACCGTCGATAATCGTCGTAAAAATTTTGACAGGATTAAGCCCGAACACCAAAAGAATCAAACCTGCAAATATAATTGAAAGGAGCACTGCCGCAATGCGGATGATAATTTCCTGCTTCTTCGGCAGATCGCCGCGCTTCGTAATTCTCAAATTCATACTGCCGTTTCCTCCTCCCCCAGCTTCTGCCCTGTCATCAGAAGGCCGATATCCTCCTTTGTCACCTGATCCGGATCAACGATTCCTGTCACTTCACCATGACAAAGCACCATAATTCTGTCGCAAAGCTCCATCAGTACATCAAGGTCTTCACCGATAAAGAGCACTCCGACGCCATTTTTCTTCTGCTCATTTAAAAGATCATAGATTTTGTGAGACGCACCGATATCCAGTCCGCGTACCGCATAAGCAGTAATAAGAACTTTCGGGGCCGAATCGATTTCACGGCCAAGCAGTACTTTTTGAATATTACCGCCGGAAAGTTTTTTCACTGGGGTGTTAATGCTCGGCGTTTGAATATCAAGTGCTTCTACAATCTTTTTTGCTTTTTCCGTGCAAGGTCCCCTTCGAAGGCGAATTCCCGGCTGATTCTGATAATCTTTCAAAATCATGTTGTGAACAATATCCATCGTACCAACAAGCCCCATACCGAGCCGATCCTCCGGAATAAATCCCATACGGATTCCAAGTCTGATAATGTCACGCGGTGTCTTTCCGACAATATTTTCACCTTCAAAGAAAATCCTTCCTTTGTCTGCCTTCGTCAACCCTGCAATCGTCTCGCATAGCTCCTTCTGGCCGCTGTTAGCGACACCTGCTACACCGAGTATCTCATGACTCGAAAGCGTAAAACTGACATTAGAAAGCATGTTCTTTCCTTCCATATTCGTAACCGTAAGCCCGTCTATCGAAAGAATTGTTTCACCTGCCTGCTGGCGCTCCTTATGAATCGAAAGGTCTATCTTCTGCCCAACCATCATTTCAATCAGCGCCGGAATATTAACTTCTTTTGTTACGACCGTATCAATTGACCGTCCTTTGCGCAGAACCGTTACACGGTCGGAAATTTCCATAACCTCGTTTAGCTTATGCGTGATAATAACCACCGCACAGCCTTGATTTTTCATATTATTGATAACCCGAAAGAGCTTAGTAATTTCCTGCGGGGTCAAAACCGCCGTAGGTTCGTCGAGAATAAGTATTTTAGCGCCGCGGTAAAGAACTTTAATAATTTCCAGCGTCTGTTTCTCTCCGACTGACATTTCATAAACCTTTTTATCGGGATCAATATCCAGACCATACTGGTCCGAAAGCTCCTTTACTTTTTGAGAAAGCGCCCTTCCTTTTGTAAAAAAGCTAGACGGCTGGCCGAGAACGACATTTTCCTTTGCTGTCATCACATCAACCAGCTTAAAATGCTGGTGAATCATCCCAATCCCAAGCTTGATCGAATCAGCTGGCGAATGAAAAGTAACAGGTACGCCGTTAACCAAAATCTCTCCGCTGTCCGGTGTATAAATTCCCGAAAGCATATTCATCAGCGTCGTCTTGCCTGCTCCGTTCTCACCGAGCAAAGCGTGTACTTCACCATTTTTTACCTCGAGGTTGATATCGTCGTTGGCTTTGATTTCACCGAAGGCTTTAGAAATGTGCCGCATTTCGATTGCCAGATTCTGCTTCATATTCTCCTCCAAAAACGCAGTTAGAGGGACTGCCCTGAGACTGTCCCTTTAACTGTCATACCTTCTTGCGTTATTTCATTTCAAAATGCGCCTGTCTAATAAACTAGATTGCGCTTACGCCTTCAATTTCATTGGTAATGGACCAAATCCCTGCTCTGTCAAGCGTCTGTCCTTCTTCACAGAGAACAGTTCCGTCCTTATAGTAAATCGGTCCTGTAAATACATCAAATTCACCGGCTTCCATCTGCTCCTTGATATCAGCAATCTGATTTCTTACCTCTTCAGGAACCGCCTCATTCACCTCGTCGATTGCAATGAGACCGTCTTTCATTGTTCCATAATAGCTTTCCGGCTTGAATGTTCCGTCAAGAATATTCTGCAGAGCATAATTAAAGTAAACCTCCGGATTCCAGTAAGCTGCTGTAAGATACTTTTCACCGGCATCATTCTTCGTATAGTTCCAGCCGATTGCCCATGCATCTCTTTCTGCCGCTGCAAGCTGTGCCGCTGTGGAGTCCGCATGATAAGTAATAACATCTGCACCCGCATCCAGAAGCTGCTCAGCACCAGTCTTTTCGAGCTCTGCATCACCCCAAGTATTAATATATACAACCTTTACCTCGACATCAGGATTTACTGCCTGTGCGCCGAGTGTAAATGCGTTGATACCAATCTGTACTTCTGTGTAAGGATGCGCCGCTACATAACCGAGAATGTTAGACTCTGTTACGCTTGCCGCCGCCATGCCTGTGAGATATCTCGCCTGTTCCATCGAACCGAACCAATTATCAAAGTTCGTATCGTTCTTCATTGCTCCGGAGAAATGAAGGAAAGTAATATCGGGATATTCTGCACTGAGCTCATTCATTGCATCGCCGAAACCGAATGAGCATGCAATGATAACATTGCAACCTTCATCAATCATATTAAGTGCGGTGCTCTTTACTTCCTGCGTATCTTCAGGCACATTTTCACGATAGATGAAATCCATCTGACCTGCGAAGTGCTCTTTAGAAGCAACTGCACCCTCGTACATCGCCTGTGTAAATCCGCCGTCGTTGATAGGTCCGATATAAATAAATCCAACCTTAAGTGCTGCCGCATCGCCGTCAGTCTCAGCATCGTCGCCGCCGCAGGCAACAAAGCTGAGCATCATTACGAGTACGAGCAGGATTGCTAAAAACTTTTTCATTTTCTCTCTCCTTTTACTTTCATAACTCTCTTATAAGGCTTCAACTTTAAGTTTTTGTTACATTCGTATTATATTATTTTCATTTTCGGATGTAAATAGCTTGTCCGATGTTTTTAACAAATAATTTGCGCAAAACCATTAAAGTTCGGAAATATCCGAACTTTACTTGCCTTATTTAAATTTTCTATCCGATTCAAAAGATTTAAAAATCTCGAATACTGAAAAGTCTACTCTGCATATTCCTCTTCCATTTTATCCGTACCAAAAACGATTCTGCCGTCTTCAATTCTATCGATTACAGCAAGCGATTTCACCTTGATTCCCAGCGCCCGAAGCCTTTCAGCGCCGCCCTGAAAGCGCTTTTCAACAGCAGCCCCGAAACCGGCGATTTCTGCACCTGCACTCCTGACAATTTCACAAAGCGCAATTCCCGCTTCGCCGCTTGCCAAAAAATCATCAAGAATCAGCACCTTGTCGCCCTTCTCAATATATTTTTTAGCCACTCTGAGAACGGACACCGTTCCCTTCGTAAAAGACTTTGCTTCTGCTGCATAAAAATCCTCTGTCATCGTATTGGGCGCCGCTTTTTTAGCAAAAACTACGGGTATATAGCCGAAGCTGCGGGCCGCGCTGCAGGCAATCGCAATACCGCTTGCTTCTACCGTCAAAATCTTTTCAGGCTTTTCGTCCGCAAACAAACGCGCAAATTCTTCTCCCATCTCATCCATAAATTTAGCGTCAATCCTATGATTCAAAAATCCGTCTACTTTTACGATTTCTGTTCCTATCGCCTCTCCCTCTTTCAGGATTTTTTCTTCCAGTGCTTTCACGATGTGCTTCCTCTCTTAACCTACTCTTTTCTTCTTTCATTTTCTGGCTTTTCGTCTTGCGTGCTTCGGCAAATTCGCCCCATACAAGCCGGCCCTCCGCCGCTTCTATCCTTCATATTTTCTGCGACCTTGCTAATATCGCCTCGACGGATGCGTTTCATCAAGAACCGTATAATTGGACATGCAGGTAGCAATCAGCTTTCCCGTTTCTTTGGAATGAGCTTCTGCCGATAACCGGATAAAGCGTTTTCCTCCTTTTACTACACGCGTCGTTATCACCAGCGTTTCGCTTCCCGGCATTCTTGCGATAAAATTTGTATACAAGTCTACCGTCGCTACCGTCCTGTCCTGTGCAATCGCAAGCGAAGCGATAGCAGTCGTTGTATCAAAAAAAGTGCAGCATACGCCGCCATGCAATTCATTTCTCGGATTTTCCATCCATTTTTCAATTTTAAACTCTACAATGTATTCCTGTTTTTCATTATCAGCGCTGATAAACTTCACATTATGACTAATCAGATCTGACATCTGCTCCAGCTTCTCGCACTTTCTACGCGATGCGACCATATATTCTACTTTCTCCGCCCAATTCATTTCTGTCCAATCCATTTCTGCATCATCCCTCCGTTTCATTCTGCTATGCTGTATTCTGCTGTCCCTCCGGATTTCTTCAATTTTGGCTCCTGCCTGCCGCCGCGTCTTTCGCTGCGGTTCTCTGCCGGAAAACTTACCTACCTATTTTATCTCCGAATACCGAATCATGTCAATCCCTTCTTGACGCAAGCACATCCAAATCACTGTCCTTTTTCTACCTGCGCAGACAGTTTCCGCACGGTTCATATCCCTGCGCTTCAAGCTCCTGCGTACTCGCCGATGAAGCAGCTTTATTTTTCTCTGCAATCTTAGCGGCACTGCTGCAATCGGGCAAATGGTATTTTTTAGTATTCGTATTTAATATGTAAGTCTCCGATACTTCTGTCTCCTGATTCTTCTCGGCTGAATTCCATGCGCCCTGTCCGCCAGCCCCGTTTTTTGAATCTTCCGGTTCAAAATCACTTTTTTCTTCTGACCACCAAAGCCTTTCTCCATCTGTATATGCAATGATCGTTCCCTGCAAATCCGTTCGATAAACTTCAATCCCCCGCGTTCTAAACCGCTCCAGCGTTTCATTATGCGGATGTCCATAGCGATTGTCTTCACCGCAGCTAATCACCGCATAACGCGGATTTACTGCATCGAGAATTTGAGAAGAAGACGCGTTGCTGCTCCCATGATGCCCCGCCTTAAATACATCAGCACTGAGATCAATTCCATTGTTGGCAATATCTTTTTCTGCCTCCTCCGCATCTCCCGTAAAAACAAAGCTGGTATCGCCGTAATGAAAAATCAGCCCAATCGAATAATCATTCGTATTGTCTCCGTAGTCAGAATCATTGGGTGCAATGACTGTAAATTCTCCTTTTCCTAAAGAATATGTCTCTGCTACTTCGGGACAGGTAATGCTATAATTTTTATTTCTTGCTGTCTGAATTACATCATCGTAAGTCTTGGTATCAACTTCATAATCCGGCAGGAATACCTGCTCACAATAAAAATGATACAGTATCACATCCATGCCGCCGATATGGTCCGCATCCGGATGCGTGCCGATCACATATTCAAGTTCCTCAATTCCCTGCTGCTCCAGATAATATCGCAGCGCCGATCCTTTCTCATTGTCTCCGCAGTCAATCAGCATTGCCTCATCATCTGCAATAATCAGGGTACTGTCCCCCTGTCCTACATCAATAAAATGAACCTCTGCCGCACCAAGCAGCGTTTCTTCTTTACCGCTTCTTTCTCCAGCATCTTCTTTACTGGAAAACACAGCTTCTTCCGCTTTGCAGCCAGAAAATCCAGCCGCTGTACCGAGCAGCAGAAAAACTGCTAGAATCAAAGATGCTGCCCGCTGCACTCTGCTCTGCTCTTTATAAAACCGGAATCGTACGGCATCTTCTCCAGATTTCGAAGCTGTCTTTTGCATCTCCTTGTACTCCTTTTCTTTTCATTTCGATAAAGTCCTTGAGGTCCTTTTATACATGTCATCAGCATATCATCTGTCGAAAACACCGTCAATACACTATCAAAGCAAATATTTCAATCTGAAGCAGTCCGCAAATTTTCTTTTTTTAATTTGCAGAAAGTTTTCCATTGACGAAATCCTGCGAAGCAGTTATAATATTATTTGCGCAAATCAATACGCGGATATGGCGGAATTGGCAGACGCGCACGGTTCAGGTCCGTGTGAGGGTTACTTCATGGAGGTTCGAGTCCTCTTATCCGCACCAATTTAAAAAGCAGAACAAAAATTGTTCTGCTTTTTATTTACAAAATTTTACGGTTTTGTTAAATAAGCATCAGCAACCTACCTTTGCTCCACGAATCAATCAGTCTAAATACTGCCGCATCTCCGCCTCTACCATCTCCACTTCCTTTAGAAGTTCCGGCGCAGAAACTCTGTTTGCACCATGTCCAAGAATAATGACCTGTTCCAGATAATCCGAAGTTGCGACGCGTACACGATAATTCCGGCTGAAATCTTTTGTTACCTTTTCAATATATTGATCCGCTGTTTCCGCTTCCTCTGTATAAACAACTGTCAGTCCGTGTATTCTTTCCGTCCTCCGTACCGCACCTTTTACCCGATAGGCATCAAAAACAATCATAACCTTTTCCTTTTTATAGGCCTGATAATTGCTGATGCGATCTATCAGCCGCGCCCTCGCAAGGTCAAGGCTAATAGATGCCGCTTTTTTAAGCTCTTCCCATGCAAAAATAATATTATAACCGTCAATCAGAAGATAGGAAGGTCCGTTTCCCGCCGGCTTTTCTTTTCCGCGATAACGCACTTCCGGTATTTCACGCCGCACAGACGGCCTGTGTAGCTTTACGCTTTCTATTTTTCCATAGGTGCGTTCAAAAATACGAAGCAGCTCTTCCTCATCGGCAGAATCCTTTCCATCTCGATAACTGCTGCTTCTCGCCTCTGCAGTACGGCGCATTTCTGCCTCTTTCATCTCCGTCTTTTTGTCAAGCGGCGGCAGATGCATATGGTCAAAGACCTCATTCCATTTGATAATGCGGCCTGCACCATGCAGGCAAAACACAGAATCGGCCGTATTATCAAGGTCAGCTTCACAGTCATATCCAATTTCTCTAACGATCTGCTCCTGATTCCTGCACGGCTCATAGCCACTGTACACACAGCTTAATTTACCTCTGCCATGCGTATAAGAAAGTACGCGTTTCTGATAATCTCTCAATGCTGCAACAGGTGCTTTTCCGCTGAGAATTGAATTTTCATTTTTCATTTGCGGCGGCTCAATCACAGCGCCCATCTGCTGCAAATCCGTCATTGCCCGCCCGACTGTTTCCGTCGGCAGCTCCAGCGTGAACGCATAATACGGCTCAAGAAGGATATTTTCCGCCTGCATCAGTCCCTGCCGTACCGCACGGTAAGTCGCCTGCCGAAAATCTCCGCCCTCTGTATGTTTTTGGTGAGCACGCCCCGCAGCCAGTGTTATCTTCACATCAGTCAGCGGAGATCCTGTCAGAACACCGATATGTGTCTTTTCTGAAAGATGGGTCAAAATCAGCCTCTGCCAGTTCCTGTCAAGCTCATCTTCGCTCACTTCTGTCTCCAGCATAATCCCGCTGCCGCGTTCTCCTGGTGTAATCAGTAGATGAACTTCAGCATAATGGCGCAGCGGCTCATAATGTCCGACACCATAAACAGTCCCGGCAATCGTTTCCTGATAGAGGACCCTGCCATGCTCAAACTCGGCAGTCATACCAAAACGATCCTCAAGAACGCGCTTCAGCACTTCAAGCTGCACTTCCCCCATAATCTGTACACTGATTGTCTGCAAGCGCTCGTCCCACAGAACGCGCATTTTGGTCTCTTCTTCTTCTAATTTTCGAAAAATACTAAGCGCCGAGAGCATGTCCGTTCCCTCTGGTAGACGCACTGTATAAGTAAAGACCGGTTCTGATATTAAATTGCCCGCATCCGGCTCACTGCCAAAACCTTCGCCCGGAAAGGTTCCGGCAAGTCCCGGTACTGCACAGACACTACCAGCAAAGACTTCCGGTACATTTCTGTATTTCGCACCCGAATAAATTCGCAGTTCATTTACCTTCTGCAATTCAGCTCCGCGCATAAGATTCTCCTTCACTTTGAGACTGCCGCGCGTAACTTTAAGATGCGTAAGACGCTGACCTTTTTCATCTTCTGAAATTTTAAAAACGCGCGCGCCAAAGGCATCACCGTCCGGCAGAGCCAAATCAAAGACAGCAGAATCTGAAAGCGGCAGTGTATAACAATCAAGCGCTGCCAAAAATTCCGAAACACCTTCCATTTTAAGTGCCGAACCGAAAAAGCAGGGAAACAGCTGACGTGCCCGGATTGCATGCCGCAAGCTTTTTTTCGAAACAGCACCGGTTTCAAGATATTCATCAAGCATTTTCTGTCCCTGCAAAGCAACATTTTCAAAAAAAGAATCTGTTATACTGTCCTCTTTCATATCGTCGGAGGGAAATGCAAGACATCCTTCCGAAAGCCGCGTTTTAAGCTCCCCTAAAATCTCTTCCCGGCTTCGCACGTCAAGATCCATTTTATTGACAAATAGAAATACAGGGACCTGATAATGCGCAAGCATCCTCCACAGCGTTTCTGTATGACCCTGCACTCCATCTGCCGCATTCACTACCAACACCGCATAGTCAAGCACTGGCAGAGTCCTCTCCATTTCAGCCGAAAAATCGACATGTCCCGGTGTATCAAGCAGCGTAAACTCTGCATCTGGCAACCTGATTACTGCCTGCTTTGCAAAAATCGTAATGCCGCGCTCCCGCTCTATTTCATTCGTATCAAGAAATGCGCTTTTATGGTCCACTCTGCCAAGCTTTTTAATTTCACCCGCCGTAAAAAGAAGACCCTCTGAGAGGGTCGTCTTGCCTGAGTCCACATGCGCGAGTATTCCAATCACAAGTCGTTTCATATGCATCCTGTTTCTTTTCCCGCTGCGCCTACTGATATTTTGCCGCTAAAATTCTTGCTAAATGCACACCGCTTGCTGATGCCTGCGAAAGCGAATGCGTTACACCGGAGCCGTCCCCCAGAGCGTAAAGGCCCCTAATCTTCGTCTCAAGACTGCCGTCCACTTCTACTTTTGAATTGTAGAACTTTACTTCCACACCGTAAAGCAGCGTATCCTCATTTGCTGTTCCCGGTGCAATCTTATCAAGAGCATAAATCATTTCAATAATCGAATCGAGCTGACGCTTCGGAATCACAAGTGAAAGATCTCCCGGCGTAGCTTTCAGGGTCGGTCTTGTAAAACATTTTTCCATCCGTCTCTCGCTGCTTCGCCTGCCTTTCACAAGATCTCCAAAGCGCTGAAGCAGTACGCCGCCGCCCAGCATATTGGAAAGTCTTGCAATTGACTCGCCATACTCGTTGCTGTTTTTAAACGGCTCAGTAAATGTATTGGAAACAAGCAGTGCGAAATTTGTATTTTCCGTACGCAGCTTCGGGTCTGCATAACTATGCCCGTTTACTGTAACGATCCCGTTTGTATTTTCCGCTACAACTTCTCCATACGGATTCATGCAAAAAGTCCGCACCATATCGTTGTATTTATCGGTCTTATAAACAATCTTACTCTCATAAACCTCATCGGTAATATGTTTGAATACTTCCGCCGGCAGCTCGACTCTTACACCAATATCCACGCGGTTGGACTTCTGTTCGATCCCGAATCTGCGGCAGGTCTCCGCAATCCACTTAGAACCTGACCTTCCCGCAGCCAATACAAGCTCGTTGCAGACAAATTCATCTTCCTTATCGGTCTTGACTGTAAAAGTGCCGTTTTCATTGTGAATGACCTCTGTGACGCTGGTTTTAAACATCATGTCAATCCTGTCTTTGATATAGTCAAAAATCCTGCCGAGAATCTGCACATTTCTGTCTGTTCCCAAATGCCGTACCTTTGCATCAAGAAGATGAAGATTGTTTCGCAGAGCCCTTGTCTTAAGATCGGTATTTCCTGTTGAATATAACTTTGCATCCGAACCGCCCATGCTGCACAGCACTGTATCTACATACTCCATCAGTTCAATCGCCTTTTCTGTTCCTACATACTTATGAAGATCGCCGCCAAACTGGGTTGTTATATTATATTTTCCGTCAGAAAGTGTTCCTGCACCACCGTATCCGTTCATAATATGACACGGAGCGCATTTTACGCAGTTCTCCGTTCTGCCAGCCTTGATCGGACAGATTCTGTCTTCGAGCTTTGCTCCCTTATCAATCATTAGGACTGTCGCATTATTTTTTATCTTTGTCAGTTCATAGGCAAGAAATACACCTGACGCACCGGCACCGGCTATGATAATATCGTATTTTTTCATGGTAAATTCCCCTTTCATACAGACAGTTTTCATGGTATACTTTATTTTTAGGAGGTTTTATTGCTATGCGTGATAAAAAAAGACTACTGCTCGGCATTTTTTTCCTTGCCCTTGCCGGCTTTGCACTGCTCGGCATCATTACAGCAGGATTCAAATCTTACTATGTAACCGTTATTTTAATCAGCAGTGTAATCGGAATCGGTTTTCTTAGACAATCTAGGCATTATCGCTGATTTTTCAGAAACACATTACGAAAGGGCCGTATTTGCGGCCCTTCTTCGTTCGATTTATGTTTGTCGGTCGTGATATTTTATGCCTCTTCTGCTACAAGCTTGTCAAACTCCGCAAGTGCTCTTTCATACTCATCGTCGTCTTCGATATCCACAAGCTCAAATTCATCGTCTCCAACTTCCTTATATCCGTAGATATAAAGAACGCTTTCTTCATCTTCGTCTGCCATCAGGGCGATGTATTCTTTTCCTTCAAAATCAAATACGCCGATAATTTCACATTCTATTTCTTCACCGTCATCAAATTCAAGCGTAATGAAATCGGCTTCTTCATGGTCATGACAATCACAATTCGGATCGCTGCAGCCACATTTTTCTTTTTCCGTCATGTTGTTTTCCCTCCAAAATTTTATAGAAATACGCCAACGCAAACATTATATCATTATCATTTCTGTTAATCAATCAAAATATTCCCTTATTTTTTCAGCATTCGCCCTCGTAATGCCGCTGACCTTCATAAGCTCAGAAAGAGAAGCTTTTTTTACAGCGGCTACACTGCCGAAATGCGCAAGCAGCGCATTCCGCTTAGCGGGACCAATCCCCGGTATTTCATCAAGCGCTGATGTAAGCATTTTTTTACTGCGCAGACCGCGGTGGTATTCAATCGCAAAGCGATGCACCTCCTCTTGTATAGTCCCGATATACTTAAAAAGTAGGGGCCGCCCTGCTAAAAGAACCTCTCGGCCGCTTCCCGAAACGAGCGCCCGTGTTCTGTGATGCTCATCCTTTGCCATGCCAACGACGGGAATTTCTGCTTTCATCGCCGCCAAAACCTTCTGCACTGCTGCTACCTGTCCTTGTCCGCCGTCCATGAAGAGAAAATCAGGCAGATGTAAAAATCCGCTGTCTCCCTGCTCCGCACGGCGAAAACGCCGGTAAATTACCTCCTGCAAACTTCTATAATCATCCGGCCCTTCTACCGTTTTGATTTTAAAGCGCCGGTAATCTTTTCGGACCGGCTTCATTCCCTCATAAACGACCATTGCTCCTACAGAGTCAACTCCATTTGTATTGGAAATATCATATGCTTCGATTCTGTACGGGCGGTTTTCTCCTGGCGGCAATGCATAACCCAGCTCTGTTAAAGCATCAAAAAGCTCTTTTGAAAGTGCCTCGCTTCGTTCACGAGCCGCTCTTGCCCGTTCATCGATACTTTTTGCCATTTCAGCTACATCACGGCGGCCAAGAGAAAGCAGCGCTTTTTTATCACCCTTTTTCGGTACTGTAATCTTTACAGTCCGGCCTGAGATTCCCGAAAGATACTCCGCGATCAATTCCTGCTCCGGAAGCTCTGCTTCCACCAGGATTTCTTTTGGTACAGTACCTGCATCGCCGTAATACTGCTTAATAAACTGTGCTGCAATTTCCGCATTATGGTCACTTTCTCCCGCCTGCATCAGGAAGCTTTCTCTGCCTGACAGTTTACCGCCGCGTACAAAAAATACGACTGCATAAGACTGACTGCTTCCGCGTAAAATCAGCACCATATCCATATCTCCGGCGCCCAGTATCACGACGCGCTGCATCTCAGATACAGCATTCACCGCAGCAATCTGATCCCGATATCTGGCAGCTGCCTCAAAATCCAGCGTCTCAGCCGCCTGTGCCATTTTTTTCTCCAGCATCTGCAGAATTGGTTTATGCTTTCCGTTCAAAAATTCAACCGCGCTGTCAATGCGCTTCCTGTAATCCTCCGGACTGATTTCTCCTGTACAGATTCCCCTGCACTTGTCAATATGATAATTAAGGCACGGTCTTGCTCCCTTCGGAAAAGAACGGGCAGCGCAGCGCTTAAGCGTGTAAAGATCATTTACCATATCGACGATTTCATTCACTGCACCTGCATCACTGTACGGCCCGAAATACTTGCCGCCGTCATTTTCTACAAGCCTCGTTTTAACGACACGAGGATAAGTTTCGTTTGTTGTCACCTTAATATACGGATAAGTCTTATCATCACGCAGAAGTACATTGTACTTCGGCATGTATTTTTTAATGAGATTACATTCCAGAATCAGCGCTTCCATCTCCGTCGCACAGGTAATGTATTCAAATTCTTCAATATTGGCGGCAAGTGCCCGCACCTTCGGATCCGCTGTTTTAGTCAGGCGAAAATACTGACGCACC
>CALXBT010000057.1 GCA_944386585.1 uncultured Clostridia bacterium
AAAGATTTAAGAATAGAAAGAATAAAGCTTTACATATAGATTGGAATTTCTTATATTGTATACCAAAAGCTCCTTAAAACAGCACTTAGAAAATAAAAGGCTTTCCCATATATGGGAAAGCCTTTTATTTGTTTATAGCTAATAATAACTATATCTTTTTATTTTTCCTTAAAATTTATCATATCCTGCTTTAAGTGCCGCTTGATTAGCTGTATTAAACTTCGCCTTTCCATGTTCTGTGAAATACTTTTCAATCGCCGTGCTGCAGCCTTCAAAAGTCATGATTCCGGTTTTCTTTACAAGTGCTCCAATCATGGCAATATTCGCTCCTTTCGGATTTCCCGCTTCTTCTGCCAGCGCGGCCGTATCCACTTCTACAACATTAATATCATTCCTGTAGATTCTTCCTGTCACCAATGAAGAATTTACAAACAAATAACCTCCCGGTCTCAAAGATGCCTCAAACTTGTCGATTGCAGGACCATTCATCGCTATTAAGATATCAATTTCCTTTACCAGCGGACTTGCAATTTCTTCATCACTGATTTTAATCGTGCAATTTGCTGTACCTCCCCGCATTTCCGCTCCATAGGAAGGATACCAAGTAAACTGACTGCCTGTTTCAAAAGCGCAGTACGAGATAAGGATACCTGTCGTAATAATTCCCTGTCCGCCGAAACCGGCGCAAATAATTTCCTTAAGCATTATTTGGCGCTCCTTTCTATAAATTCACCAATCTGGTATATCCCAGAGACTTCATTCTGTATTCTCTCAACTGCTGCAGCCGGTGTCAGATTCCAGTTCGTAGGACATGGTGATAAAATCTCTATCAAAGAAAATCCTTCTCCCGCCATTTGTTTTTCAAAACCCTTTCTGATATAGGATTTTGTCTTGTTGATATTCGCAACAGAGTCAACAGAGCCTCTTGCCAAATATGCAATATCCATCCCTGTATAAAGCTTCGTAACATCCACCGGGTTACCGTTCAGCGCTTTCGTTCTGCCGACCGGTGAGGATGTTGTTTTTTGTCCGATCAAGGATGTCGGCGACATCTGTCCGCCGGTCATACCGAAGTTTGTATTGTTGATAACAATCGCCGTAATATTTTCATCTCTCATAGCGGTATGTACCGTATGCTGCATACCGATTGAATATGTCGCACCGTCTCCGGCATAAGAAAACACCAGCATATCCGGCCTGATTCTTTTAAATCCCGTTGCTGTTGGTATCGCTCTTCCATGTGCGCCGCTGAAGCCGTGACAATTTGTTACAAACATCATATCAGAACCACAGGCCAAATCATGAAACGCAATGCACCGATCAGTCAATCCCATTTCATCGATAACTTCATAAATAATTCTCGTTGCAATACCGTGTCCGCAGCCCTGACAGGCACTATGATTTCCATGTCCCTCAAGCGCTGCCGGAATTTTAAATGTTTTTGTTGCCATGATTACACCTCCTCAGCTGTTCCTGCAATAATATCTTCTGCAATTTCAACAACTTTATCAGAGTCAGGAACAACGCTAACATCGAAATAACCGTATACCGGAAGTCTGCATTTTGTCGCAAGCTTCACATCAGGTACTACCTGACCCTTTAGGCTCATCTCTACTACCAAAAATCCTTTGCAGTCAGGATTCACTTCTGCAAATGCCTTTTCTGGGAATGGCCATGCTGTAATCAGTCTGATAAGCCCGAGTTTTACACCTTTTGCTCTCGCTTTCTTTACGGCATCCTTACAAACTCTGGAACTAATTCCATAAGCAATGCACACAACATCAGCATCTGCTACCTGAATATTTTCCCATCTTTGCTCATCGTCGTGCATATCTTTAAATTTCTTTATCAGATACGGACCATAGGTGGTGTATGGCTCACTCGGCCAGCCAGCTCTAATCTGTCCGGTCTCTCCATTTTTCAGCGGCTTGTATGTAAACTCACTTTTATTAATATCATGATCGATAAAATCAGGAAGTACAATTCCTTCCATCATTTGACCGATAATAGCATCTGTCAAAATCACTACCGGATTTCTGTATTTTTCTGCAAGCTCATAAGCCTCCTTCATCATATTGACTTCTTCCTGCACAGATGCAGGCGTCAATACAATATACTGAGAATCGCCGTTGCCGCCGCCGTGAACGACTTCTTCATAGTCGCCTTGCGATGCACCGATACCGCCGCAGGCATTTCCAACTCTCTGAACATCTACAACAACGGCTGGAACCTCACAACCGCAGAGGTAAGAAAGACCTTCGTGGAACAGGGCAAATCCCGGTCCTGCCGAAGTCGACAAAACTCTTGCTCCGGCAAGAGATGCTCCAATCAGCATGTGAAGACCTGTCAGCTCATCCTCTGTCTGAATCAAATCACCGCCTATTTCCGGCATTCTCCATGAAAGATACTCAAGTATTTCTGTCTGCGGAGTAATCGGATAACCGCTGAAGAAACGGCATCCTGCCCTCAATGCAGCCTCTGCAAGGGCTTCATTGCCTTTCATAATCGCTCTTTCTGCCATCATTAGTCCTCCTTTTCGATGATAATTGCATAGTCGGGACATACCGTATAGCATGAACCGCAGGCAATGCAATCTGCTTCATTGAATTTTACTGTCCCATAACCCATTTTGTTCAGTTCTCCTGAAAGGGCAATACATTTTTTAGGGCATGCATTGATGCAGTAATGACAGC
>CALXBT010000058.1 GCA_944386585.1 uncultured Clostridia bacterium
AGGCCCGCTCCAAGTATGGCGCAAAGAAGCCTAAGCAGAAGTAATAGTCGGGGATTTGAGCCCTTAATATAGAATATATTTGCGTATGATATATTGAGCGCCGCGGACTGGGAGAAAAACCCGGGACGAGTACCCATGCTGAAAGACTACCGCGTCTATTTGATTGCAGGGCGCGGCAGAGTAATTCTCCAAAATGCGGAGAGTGAAGAAAAATGCAATTCAAAAAAACAAGAATTAGCAAGCAAGGAGGGAAGCGAAGTGCCAAGAAAAGGTAACGTACCAAAGAGAGAAGTTCTTCCTGATCCCGTTTACGGAAGCGTTGTTGTGGCAAAACTCATTAACAGCATTATGTTAGACGGAAAAAAGGGAACGGCTCAGTCGATTGTTTACGGAGCTTTTGAAATTATTGAAAAGCAGACTGGCGAAAGCCCGCTTGAAACATTTGAAAAAGCGATGAACAATATTATGCCTGTCGTAGAAGTAAAGGCAAGAAGAGTCGGCGGTGCTAACTATCAGGTTCCGGTAGAAGTAAGAGCTGAAAGAAAGCAGACGCTTGGAATCAGATGGCTGACGAAGTACACAAGAGCCAGAGGCGAAAAGACAATGGCAGAAAGACTGGCAAAAGAGCTAATGGATGCAGCAAATAATACAGGAGCATCTGTAAAGAAAAAAGAAGACACTCACAAGATGGCCGAAGCAAACAGAGCATTTGCGCACTACAGATGGTAATTTTAAGAGTGAGAAGAAGACTAATAGCAGAAAGGAGGATATAAGATGCCTAGAAGTTTTCCACTGGAAAAGACAAGAAATATCGGTATTATGGCGCATATTGACGCCGGAAAGACAACAACAACAGAGAGAATTCTGTTTTACACCGGAAAGACGCATAAGATCGGTGAAACACATGACGGTTCAGCAACAATGGACTGGATGGAACAGGAACAGGAGAGAGGTATCACGATAACCTCTGCTGCTACTACAGCACAATGGAAAGATACTAGAATCAATATAATCGATACTCCGGGACATGTGGACTTTACGGTTGAAGTAGAGAGATCCTTGAGAGTCCTCGACGGAGCGGTAACAGTACTTTGCGCGAAAGGCGGAGTAGAGCCACAGTCAGAAACTGTCTGGAGACAGGCAGAAAAGTATGGTGTTCCGAGAATTATATTCGTCAATAAGATGGATATTATGGGAGCAGACTTTTTCCGGGTTGTCGGAATGGTAAAAGACAGACTGAAGGCGAATGCAGTGCCTATTCAGCTGCCGATTGGTGCTGAAGACAGTTTCGTTGGAATTGTCGATTTAGTAGAAATGAAAGCAGAGGTATATAAGGACGACCTTGGTAAGGAATTTGAAATTACGGAGATTCCTTCTGAGCTCTCAGAAGTAGCGGCAGAATGGCATGATAAAATGATTGAAGCCGTTGCCGAAGCAGACGAGGAATTGATGATGAAATTCCTGGAGGGCGAAGAAATTACAAAGGACGAAGTAAAGAAAGCAATCCGTATGATGACAATTGAAGGCCGAATGGTGCCGGTGCTCTGCGGATCTGCATACAGAAACAAAGGTGTGCAGATGCTTCTTGATGCGGTCATTGACTATATGCCGTCTCCGATTGATATTCCTGCCATCAGAGGCGTTGTGCCGGGCAGCGAAGCGGAGGAGGAAAGACCGTCAGATGATAACGGTCCTTTTGCAGCTCTTGCGTTTAAAATTATGGCTGACCCGTTTGTGGGCAAGCTGGCTTTCTTTAGAGTATATTCTGGAATGCTGAAAAGCGGTTCCTATGTATATAACTCTACAAAAGGAAAGAAAGAGAGAATCGGAAGAATCCTGCAGATGCATGCGAACCGCCGTGAGGAAATCGAAGAGGTTTATTCCGGTGATATTGCGGCAGCTGTCGGTCTGAAAGATACGACCACAGGAGATACACTCTGCGATGAGAAAAAAGCAATCATACTTGAATCCATGGAATTCCCAGACCCTGTAATTGAAATTGCAATTGAGCCGAAGACGAAGGCTGGTCAGGAAAAGATGGGGATTGCGCTTGCCAAACTGGCAGAAGAAGATCCGACCTTTAAGACTTATACGAATGAGGAGACGGGTCAGACAATTATTGCAGGAATGGGCGAGCTTCACCTTGAAATTATCGTTGACAGACTTCTGCGCGAATTTAAGGTAGAAGCAAATGTGGGCAAACCGCAGGTTTCCTACAAAGAAACGATTACAAAGATGGCCGATGTGGATCATAAATACGCAAAACAGTCAGGCGGACGCGGTCAGTACGGTCATGTTAAGATTAAAATTTATCCGAGAGAACCAGGTTCAGGTTTTGAATTTAAAAACTCGATTGTCGGCGGAGCTGTTCCGAAGGAATATATTCCAAAGATTGAAGAGGGTGTGAAGGAAGCCATGAACAATGGTCCTATGGCGGGCTATCAGGTAGTCGATGTAGGCGTAGAGCTCTACGACGGCTCCTATCATGAAGTCGATTCGTCAGAGATGGCATTCAAAATCGCTGCATCTATGGCATTCAGAGAAGCCGCAAAGAAAGCAGCACCGGTGCTCCTTGAGCCTGTTTTTAAGGTAGAGGTAACCGTTCCGGAAGAATATATGGGAGATGTCATTGGCGATATCAGTTCAAGGCGCGGCCGCATTGAAGGTTCGGATATGAACAATGGTGCAGTCGCTGTAAGAGGCATGGTGCCGCTTTCAGAAATGTTCGGCTATGCGACAGATCTTCGCTCCAAGACGCAGGGACGCGGCGTCTATGTAATGCAGTTTGATCACTTTGAAAAGCTGCCGGACAGCCTTTTGGACAAAATCAATAAATAATGGTTTTACGGATAAATAAGGAGGAGAATAAAAAATGGCAAAGCAAAAATTTGAAAGAAATAAGCCGCATATCAACATCGGAACAATCGGTCATGTAGACCACGGCAAGACAACGCTGACGGCAGCAATCACAAAGACACTTTATCAGAGATACGGAC